>JAGLTB010000160.1 GCA_023270155.1 Candidatus Heimdallarchaeota archaeon
AACCTGTCATGGTTTTCTTTTCACCGTCTACTTCAAATTCATAAGTGAAACCACTTGTAATCTCACTGTAAAGTTTTCGGAAACCTCTCTTTCCTGTCAAATCTTTCATTAAAATTAGTTGCTCTTCACTCTCAGAAAGCTGGTGAGTTTTCTCTAGCCTATTGTACTCTAATTCATGTTTGTAATTTGCTAGTTCAGGAGCATTAATTAGTTTTTTGAATTTCTCTTCAGATATCTGGTTCAATTCCAAGAAAAAGAACAATGTTTGTTGTTTTATTTTTGCGGAAAAATCCTCTATTTTAGCTCTCAATGCTTTTACTTTATCATCTAATGAAGTAGTCGAATAGATGAGACTGGAATAGAGATCTAGGTAAAAAGCTTGAGTAGAAGCTTCTTCATATAACTCAAACCATTCTTTCATTTGAACTGGTGTTAGTGCATCGGAATTTAATTTTCCTCTTGCTTTCTCAATGAGTTTTTTTGCTTTTGCTTCAATTTCTTCTATATCCTTGTCAATCTGAGGATCATCTGTGCTCTTATATAAGCTTGATAAATCCCACTCAATAATCTCTTGAGTCATAAACAATCTTCAGAAATTTATGTTTAAGAGTTTTACTAGTGATAACATTTTTTCAATAACTAACTTAAGTTTTAAAATTTGGATGAAAAAGAAAAAAGAAAGAAAAAATAGTTGTTTAAGATGTAGCTGCGGTGAGATTAACATCTTCTACAAGAACATATGGGATGAAAACAGGTTGAGGTACTTCCCAAGTTTTGATTTGAATGCTCTCCTTACTCATAGCTCTGATATTCTTGAAGATATTTAGCATTGTATCAGTTATTCGTAATTCCCTTACAGGTTGTTTAATCTCTCCGTTTTCCACTAAAAACATTCCATCTCTTGGTATAGAAGAGAAAACTCCATCAACATAACTTGTAAATCTAGTATACCAATTGTTAGTGATGTAAAGAGTGGGTTTGTCTTTAGAAATTTCAAGCAGTTCTTCGAAGGATTGCTCACCTGGTTCAAAGAAGATATTCGAGTTAACAGGAAAGACTATTCCAGCGTTTCCAGTACTAGTTGTACCTGCCTTTTTTGCAGTTGATGTATTATGGATAAATCCTTTGAGAACACCATTTTCTACTATAATGTTTCGTCCAGTTGGATGTCCTTCATCGTCACAAACTCTTGATCCTAAACCATTTGGTAACAATGAATCATCATATACTGTAACTAAATCTGGTCCTATATTTTCACCTATTTTGTCTTTCAACCATGAAAAGCCTACTTCTACACTAAAAGGATTTGCTGCTGCAGGAGTTGCAGCAATTATATCCCCAGCAACCTTTGGACTAAGGATAATATTATATTTGCCTGGTTCTCCATTGATCCCACCAACAGACATCTTAGCTATTTTTCCAGCATCTTTTCCTGCTTTTTCAAAATCTAGTTTAGATGAAAGCCTTCCAACAGCAACACCACTTCCAGAGCTTTTCTCATCGACAAATGATCTTATACTAAATTCATACCTTGTGGTATTACTTTTGACTGAAGCTCCTTGAGATGAACGAAGATTACGTTCAGTTACATCCCATAAAAGCACTCCTGCTGATCGTTTAGCTCCTTCCTCTTCAGCAGTTCTAATAGCTGATTCAACCATATCTATCGATTTGTCATGGAAATCCAAGAACTCAGGATCTGCTAAATGCTCAATATTAGGGTAACTGAAAGGACCATCAGATATTCCCATATAATTTTCATTTTTAGGTAGTGATCCTGCTAGTTTAGCTAGAGATTCAATGGATGAATTAATTGTCTCCGCTGACAAATCCTCAATTTGAGTTGCCACTGTTCGAGATTCTTTTACAGCGAATATACTTAGGATAGTTGATGCCCAGTTCTTTGCTATGGTAAATTGATTATCAGCAAAACGTAATTGCGATCTGTTGCTTCGTTCAGTTTCGATTACATAATCAGCAAAATCTAATTCATTGAGTTTATTGTTTGAAAGTTCGATTATATTACTAACGTTCATTTTTTCTGGCATTAAATCACCTTACCTCCACTTTCCTGATTCTCATAAAGGAGCCACCATGGTAAACAGGAGCTCCTTGCATTGGATCTCCCTTACCACATGTTGCTGCATCAAATTCAAGTAAATCTCTTTTAGCAACAGCATCTACTGAACCCCATAACTTGGGAGTTGTTGTTTCAATATTAGGTCTTCTCACGAGATGTTTTATTTCTCCATTTTCAATTAAATATGCTTCAAGTCCAACATATTTTGAATGATACCTTCTATCGTCTATGTTCCATTCAGTAAAATTTTGCATGAAAATACCTAGTTTTACATCTTCAATAATCTCTTCAAATGAGAAATCACCAGGTTCGAGATATGTATTAGCCATTCTGGGAATTGGTTCTCTATTATACCCAATTGCACGTGCAGCTGCAGTACTAGAAGTTTCCATAAAAGCTGCTGATTCTCTATTGTGTAACATATCTTCGAAGATTCCTTTCTTGAGCAAATATCTAGGTTTTGCTTTCACACCTTCGTCATCATAAAGATAAAAACCATAAGATCCTTCGATAGTAGAGTCATCGATTATTGTAACATTTTCTGAACCTATTCTTTCTCCAATCATTTCTTTGTTTAGATAACTTTCTCCTGCTTGAGCTCCTTCTCTTCCAAGAATTCTATCACCTTCAGCTGGATGTCCTTGATTTTCATGACACATTATACCAATGACATTGGGTCCAACAACATAATCGATTACACCTTTGGGTGCTTCTTTTGCTTCTGTTACTATTTTACCAAGTGTTTTAGCTTCTTTTTCAAGATATTCTTCGATTTTCCAGTAATCTAAAGCTTCTAGTCCCCCTGCTTTTCCCTTCTGTATCATCATTTGTTCTTTTGATCCTGTATTAGGATTCACCGCTACAGCTAATCCGAATAGTTGAAGAAGATCAATTTCACTCTTGATTTTCGCTCCTTCGTTTGTTATTAGATATTTCTCTTCAGTTTGATCTATCATCTGGAACAATCTATATGGTATGATAGCTCCAGTTTGAAGCTCTGCGAGGATTTTATCCAAACCAATTAACCTTTGGATTTTTTCTTCTGGGTCTACCTCCATTGGTCGCTTTCCATTTACACCTAGTGATTTATAATCAGCTTCATGAACTTCTTCATCACTAAAGATTATTTTTTTTCCTCTTTTCCTACCTGTAGCTTCTGCCATTTTTGTTGCAAAGGCAACAGCTATCTTCATTTCATCTTTAGTCATTTCATTGAAACTAGCAAAACCTAAACCACCATTCTTTAGTACTCTTATGCCTATTCCATTGGTGCGGATAATTCCTCCTAATTCAGGTACTCCATTTTTCAGAATACTCGTGTTCAGGCTGGTTTTAACTAATCTTGCTTCAATGTATTTTGCTCCTAATTTGTTCCCTTCTTCAATAGCTTTTTCCACTAGATCATATGAATTAGAAGTCATATCGGAGACTATGAAAAAGAATTATTTAAAGATATTCCAATTATGAAATAGTTGAAAAAACAGTCTATACTTTGTGAAATATCTTTTCTTATTCAACTATCACCAAAGCTTTTTATTCCTCTTAATTATATTATTTTCCATCTTTAAAATGAGGTTATGTAATGACAGAAGTAGAAGGAGCAACATTATCGGATATCCCAAAAATGAAAAGAATAGCAACTCTTGATTTCCAAAGAGGTTTTGCAATATGGATGATGGTTTTTCTTCATTCAGTTCAGCAACTTTATGATATCGGCTGGGCAACAAATGTTAATACACTTTTACAAGAGAATGTGTTAGTTATTGTTAGTGTACTTCTAATAGCTTTATTTAGCGGATTTGCTGGCTATTTCTTGTTAATTAGTGCTATTGTAAATTCCTTAGCTATGACAAAAAGAGCAGCAAGAGATTTTTCTCCTGAGAAAATTATGTTAAAACAGGTTATAACAGGTTTAGGTTTATTGGTAGCAGGAGCTATAACTGAAGGATTATTCTATTACGGATATCTAGGTAATAGTATCAGAGGGAGTATAACTCAAGGAATAAGCGCATTTAGAGTTACTAGTTTTTGGGATCAATTCGGAAGAGCATTCTTTACAATGGAAACTCTTCAAGCGATTGGATGGTGTATGATAATCAATGGGATTATCCATTATTTCCTGATGAGAAAAAAGGGATATCAGAAGCAAAAGAGAAACACCATTATCTATACAGTTTTAGCTTTCATTATTATTGCTTCTAGCTATTTCGTATGGACTGGAGTAGATAATTACTTAATCAATACAAAAGGATTTTCTGCTTGGCCAAGTGAGTTTGTAGCAAATGATTATCCTTCGATTACAACTTATATTCTTACTGTTTTAACGGGTGATCTTGAACCTCTATTTCCATTTCTTGCAGTGTCTTTTATTGGATCAATAATAGGATTAGTTCTAGCAAAACCTAAAGTTCCCAGAAAATTTCCAAGATATTTAGGATACTCAACATTACTATTCTTTGTTTTAGGGGGAATTGTCTTAGCTGTAGGGGAAGTAACAAAAGATCCACTAATACAATTTGATTTTACTTGGTTCAGACCGAACCTATCATATTTCTTGATACTAATAGGAATATGGATAGGGCTCATCGCACTTCTTCTTAGATTAGTTGAATTTAGAGGAAAAGGGGAAGAATTTGCTACTAGCAGAGCAGGTCGTTATTTTCGATTATGGGGAATAATCGCATTAACAGTTTTCAGTCTACAAATTTTCTCTATGCTTCCAAAGTGGCTCTTTAGCTTCCTAGTCCCCGAGAATCTCTTATTGCATAAAATACTTCCAAAAGGTAGTGAGGGGTATGTTATATTATTAACACTCATGATAGTGTTCGTATATGACTTGATGATACGATTGTGGTCAAAAGTGAACTTCAAATTCTCGTTTGAATGGTTTATTCTTAAAGCGTCCAGTAAGGGATCAGGCTATCCAGTATCTCAAAGGTTGAACACAAAGAGGATTATTGACGAAACAGAATGGATAAATTTTGTAACAAAAGAAGAAGCAAAAACAAAGATAAGAAAAAAGTCTGAGAACTAGCTCTTCCCTTTTTACAATAAATTAAAAAGAAACTTATCCTTCACTGTATAAATCAGATAATCGTTGAACTCCAAATTCTCTTTCTGCGTTATCTAAATCTATCTGATATTCAGCAAATTCTTTGATGAGATTAGAAACTTTTCTCCCTCTCTAACTTCCCAAACCTCTTTTTTGAGTCTGCGAACAATAGGTCGAATAGATTCCTTGAGGTAGGCTACCATAGTTCTCGATTAACTATAGTGAATCAACTTTAAACAAGTTAAGCTAAAGGAAAAAGAAACATCAAATAGAGCTATTATTCTAAAGGATTTATGAATTTCACAGCATATTTCTTAGTCAAAAGTTTAGATTTATAAAAAAAACAGAAAAAAACAGCTTGAATTACAAAAATCTCTAGACACTAGATTAGAAGTGTGTTGTTTAATTAATCTATTTATGTTTAGTTTTTTTGAGTTCTATAATGAACTTAGAACCTTTTGGTTCATTGTCTTCAACTTTAATTGTACCTTCATATTTTTCAATTGCTTTTTTAGCAATATAAAGTCCTAAACCTGTTCCAGCAGTAGGTCCATGTTTGAGTCTTTGCTCGAATATTAAATTTTTAAGCTCATCAGGAATTCCAATACCATTGTCAGTTACTTCAATCACACAAGTTTCTTCTTTTTCCTCAATCTTGATTCGAATTTCATCAGCTTCTGAATGTTTTGCAGCATTTCCAATAATATTATCTAGAACTGATTCTATTGCCAAATCTGCAACTCCTTTCCCTTTTCCTTCAATTTTGAAACTAATATCCTGCCATTGTTGGGTTTCAATAACATTTTCCGCTATCTCTCTTATATCCATTATTTCTAGCTCTTCTTTTCCTGTTACGATAAGAATTTCAAATTCATGCATTTTCTCAATTAAGGCTTCGCTTTTCTGAGTTCCCCTTAAAGCTCTTAACAAGAGATCAGGTTTGTCTCCTTCAAGTCCAGTTTCAAGATACAAATCTAACGCGCCATAAATTATTGCAAGATTGTTCCTTATATCATGTCTCATAATTTGATTAACGAATTTAATCTGGTCATACAAATATTCTATCATTCGTTCTGAGTTTTTACGTTCAGTAATGTCTTTAAAGTTCTCAACAATGCCAATTAATTTTCCCTTTGAATCTAGAAATGGTGTAGCTGTTATAATGCAATGGATTAGAGCACCATTTTTCTTCTCCTTACTCGCTTCCACTTCAACACGTTCTTCACCTTCAACAATACGTTTTAAACGACACCTAGATGTATTACATGCTGGATCCCCAAAAATTGTATGACACTTCTTACCTATAGATTCCTCCTTGCTTACTCCTGATAAGTTGATAAAGGCTTCATTTACTTTCAAAGTATTAAAATCCGTATCAACCACCCTCATCCCATCTGCAGAAGTATTAAAAATCTGGTTCAGTTCAGCAAAGGCAAGATTGAGAGCTTCCTCCACTCTCTTTCTTTCCGTAATGTCTTTAATTGAAGTCATTATAGCGCAGGGTTTTCTTTCAGTATCTATTACGATATTAGCTGCTAATTGCAAATTATTACTTGTTCCATCTCTTCTTCTTGAAGCTACTTCACCTTCATAGAGACCCTGTTTCTTAATTTCTTTGAAAATTTCTGCTCCAGCTCCACTTAAAACGATTTCATTAGCAGATTTCCCTAAAACTTCTTCTAGATTATTATAGCCCACTAATTTTATAAAAGCTGGATTTGCATAAGTAATAATACCATTAAGATCAGTGATAACAATTCCATTAATAGACGTCGCAATTGCTTGATTCTTCAATATTAGCTCTTTTTCTGTTTCTTTTCGCAGAATATACCTAGATATTTCTCTGGCAATTGCCTTAATTAAATCTCTTTCTTCCCTAAGAAATGGTCCTTCATCTTCTTCAGGTTTTTCGTCTCTGTAATAAAATTCCAGCTCTCCTAGTTTTTCTCCATTGATATTGATTTCCTCTGATAGCTTCCAAGGAGTAATTTCAAAATCTGGTAATGTATACTCATTTCCTTTCTTGATTATTCTTGCAATAGTTGATTCTGGATATTGCATGGTTAGAGGAATAACTGTTAGTATTGAATTAAACATATCTTCAAACGATTGTTCTGAATCTATTAGAAGTCTCGATATTGTATATAATCCTAAGAGCTCTTTCACTCGCTCACCAAGATTATACTCACTTTTTCTTAGCTCCTCTTCAGTTTCTTTTCTTTCAGTGATGTTTTTAATAGTAGTTAAATACCTTTTCTCTCCAATATCTTCAGATTCAATCACAGAACTGATTGAACCCCAGAAAACATCGCTACCTTTAATCTGAAATTGGCAAACAAAATCGTGTACTTTTCCTTCTGTTTCAAGCAGATTAAGAAATATTTCTCTATCTATTTGAGTATAATAGAAATCTTGAGCATGTGCTTGTAAAAATTCTTCTTTTGATTTTGCTCCAAACATCCTCCACATAGTAGAATTTGCATCATAGATATTTCCCTCTTGATCAGAAAGTGCAATACCAATTGGCACACTTTCTATAATATTTCTAATTCTTTGGTCAGACTCTTTTACTCTTTTTTCTACTTTTTCACGTTCTGTAATTTCTCTATTTTTTGAAATTACATATTTAATTTCCCCATTTTCATCAGAAACTAAAGTGTTTATACTTTCAACACAAAATGTTGATTTATCTTTGTTTCTGAAGATGATTTCGAGTTTTAAATACTCATTCTTATCTTTACTAGAACAGAGTTTTTCCTTTACTACTTTAAAATCAGAAGAAAGCAAATCATGGATTTTTTTTCCTTTCAATTCATCGAAACTGTATCCTGTTTTTTTTAAAACAGATGAGTTTACTAAAATTATATTAAGTTCTTTATCCAAAAAGAACACTAGATCATCAGTTATTTCAAGAAAGGTATTTGTCATTTCTGATATATTTACATCTGAAAATGTACTGTTAATACTCATTTACTTCGACCCTCATCAAGAAGTCTACCATGTATATTAATTTTAATACTTATAACAATTACCTTATAAGGTCGTTAGTAAAAAAAAGATTATATTATTTACTACTCTCTAAAAAAATTGATTTTACATATGATTCTACTTGTTCCGATGTGGAATCATCCAAGCTTCTTAGTGTTATTTTATGATCTTCAAAACTCGCAATAAATTAAGAAATCATCTTCTTCCTTCGCTTTTTGACTTAATTGCATTGTTTTTTTCTAATTCTATAGCACCACACAAACACTTTGTAAAAGGTCCAGAAGGTAAGGTGTCTAAACGTTTAGCAGCGACTTGGCTTTTCGTTATCGCAATTACAATTCATAATTTTCCAGAGGGATTAGCTGTTGGTGTGAGTTTTGGTCTGGGAGAAGATACTATAGCAACTGGAGTAGTAGTAGCAATGGCGATAGGTTTACAGAACATTCCTGAAGGAACAGCTGTAGCAATGCCTTTATTGAAAGAAGGTTATACAAAAAAACGAGCTTTTCTAATAGCAGCAGCTACTGGGTTAGTAGAACCAATTGGAGCATTTGTTGGTGTAGCAGCTGTATCTGTTGCAAAGTTCTTCCTAGGTTTTGGAATGGCTTTTGCAGCGGGTGCAATGATCTTTGTTGTAGCTGATGAAATACTCCCTGAAACTCATAGAGAAGGAAAAATTCATACAAGATTGTCTACCTATTGTATCATAGCTGGTTTTGTTATCATGATGTTCTTAGATAATTTCTTAGAACCCTTCCTCGCAAATTTCTTCTAATTATTGCAGAATCCTCGGAAACCATTCAGATATTGGAGTAAATAGCATAAAGAATTTTTCTCTTAATACATACCCAATTACTCCCCAAATTGTACCAATAATAGCTCCACCAACTATATCTAGGAACCAATGAATCTGTAAAGCTATTCTTCCATAGCTGACTGCTATAGCCCATATTAGAAAAACCCACCCTACTCTTGGATAAAACAAAGTCAATGTAATTGCCAAACTGAACATTCTGCCAGTATGACCAGAAGGAAAACTCCAGTGGTCTATATCTGCAGCATATTGTTTGGCTAGTACTTCATCTGGTCTTTGTCTGCGTGTCAGATATTTAATCGATGATGTTGTTAAACCACAAGTAGCTGCTAGAAACATTTGAAGAAGGTTTACATTACGAGACATAAATAGATCAAAAATAAAAAACAGAAAAGAAATAATAAACCAAGGTAGTGCATTCCCTGATATAGCAAAGAAACTAGCTAATTTCTTTCGTTTTGGGGATTTTGCAGCTATTTTAGTTGTTATCTTTTTATCCCACATAGAAAGTTTATCAAGGATTGCTACCATAGGTGATTTTTGGCTTTGTGCATCTTTATAAAACTATCTATAAATTAATCTCTGACATCTAAAAATAGTTCTAGGATATTTAGTTCAGATTCTTAAAATCAGATGAATCAGAAATTTTATATTATGTTTTTTTTGTAACTGTAATATGGAAAAAGATGCTTTCATTATGCAGCTACGGCAAATGATTGGTATTAAAGAGAAAATTAGTGAATTATTAACAACTATTCAATGCTGCCCTGGAAATTCACTTCTTGAAGCTCTAATTCATGGTATGGGATTAGATGCCAAGAAGCATGCTGAAATTTTCAAGGGATTACTTGATAGAGCTCAAGGCATTAATGATGCTATTGAAGAAGACTATAAAGATTCAGTCTTGGATACAGTTGACAAGGTTTTGGAGCTAGAGTGGAATATTAGTAATCAGCTCAAGAATATTGTTGATAGAGTAACTGATGAAAAAACAAAGAAGGTTATGACCACAGTTTTAGGGGATGTACAAAGGCATGAAGTTACTCTCAAATATCTTAAAGATTTTGTTGAAACAATGACAGAAGATGAAGAAAACGTAGTTGACAAGATTTGGAAATACTCTATCAAATTTGATGAATAGAAACTACTTACATTTCCGAAACAAACAAACTTTATTTGCTAATTTTTTCTGTCAAAAACACTGATTTTTCGATTTCAGTACTATCATTTTTGAGTAGAAATAGTTAAAAGGTTGAACTGTATTTGTTGCTTATTCCGGTGATAAATTGAATTATTCACCTATCCTAGAAGAAGTAGCAAAGAAACTGAAGTGTACCCCAGACGATATAAAGTTCAAAAGAAATCTTGTAGGCACTTCAACTGCCAAAGTATCGGAGATTACCTGGGATAAAGGAAAAAAGAATGGTATTTTAAAACAAAACACAACAAAGGTTGAATGGTTATTTTATTCAAAAATTGCTACAAATTATAAGGTTCCAGCTCCATTTCCAATAGCGTTTTCTAAGTCAAGAGATTTACCATGGGTGCTTCTAGAAAAGATACAAAGAGGAGTCCACCCAAAGAAATGGGAAAAACCAAATATTGAAAGGGCTTTAAAAGAGCTTGGGTACTTAAATGGTCAATTTCAAGGAAGAGAATCAGAAAAGGAATTCGAAGAATTTCCCAAATCATTCACACAAGACTGGGAAAGTACAAAAGCTAAATTACTTGAAAATTTGGACAAAGCAATCAATATTGCTACACAGTATAAAGAGAATACTCCCATTACTAAGACTGAATTAGAAAAAGTAAAAAAAACTATTAAATCTAAGGAATTTCTTACTGACTATCTTATTGCAGGAACTTCTCTACTTCATTGTGCAACTTGGACATACAATTTCATGCAATCAACTAAATGCTCATGTCTATTGGACTGGCAAGAATGTTCTTTTGGTCCTCCTGTTCGTGAATTTCTACATTTCTACGATCTCATACCTTTTCATGTCGAAGGTATAAAGATTAGTATAAAAGAGAATCCATTTTCTTTAGATGAAATGATTAAAATCTATCTGGAAGCATTTCGTAAAAACAAAGGTAAAATAACGTTAAAGGATTTCAAAAAATCTATAAAACCAGCTGTTGCATTTCATATTGCAAATCATTGGGCTCCGATTCTAAAACCAGATGTAATTTATCTCCATGGTGGAAGGTATTTTGTAGCAAGAACACTTAGATTACTACCATCAAGAAGAGTTATGAGAACGCATTTTAAAAACCTCATTTCATTGTGAGCATAGTTTCCTCATCTTTATGTGACAAACTTTTTAAGGAAACATTTCTTCCTTTTCGAAGATATGAGTGATTTTATGGATTTTGAAATTCAGTTGTGTACAGAAGATCAACGAAAGAAGAAAGTTGCAGATTCAGAATTAGCTTTTGGAACGCAATTTACTGATCACATGTTTCTGATGAAATATAAAGATGAGAAATGGGGAACTCCTTGCGTAATCCCATATCAATCCTTCCAACTGGATCCTGCGTGTGCTGTTCTTCACTACAGTCAAGAAATATTCGAGGGAATGAAAGCTTTTCCACACCCAGATGGTTCTATTAATCTATTTCGACCTTTTGAAAATGCTGCAAGGTTCAATCTTTCTGCTGAAAGAATGTGTATGCCTCAGGTTAACGAAGATCTCTTTGTAAAAGCTATTCTTGAATTGATAAAAGTAGATAAAGATTGGGTACCTCACTCGCCTGAAACAGCTCTTTACATTAGACCAACAATGATTGCGACAGAGAAATTCTTAGGGTTAAGAGCAAGCTCTGAATTTTATTTCTATGTGATATTATCTCCTGTTGGACCCTTCTTCAAAGAGGGCTTCAAACCAACAAAAGCATATGTTGCTTCTCAAAATGTTCGTGCTACTCCTGGTGGTACAGGAGAAGCAAAAACAGGGGGGAATTATGCAGCTACTCTCCATGAAACTTGTATCGCAAAAAGCAAAGGTTACCCTCAAGTTATCTGGTTAGATGCGATTCATCGTCAATTTGTTGAAGAAGCCAGTGCAATGAATATTATGTTTATTATTGATGATGAAATATATACTCCTCCTCTGGAAGGTACAATTTTGAAAGGAATTACAAGAAAATCTGTCTTGGAACTAGCCCAAAATCTGGGTTATACAGTTCATGAAGAAAGAATCAAAATTGATACAATTGTAGATCAGATTAACAAAGGTCAATGTACCGAAGCTTTCTTTGTTGGAACTGCTGCTTCTATTACTCCTATTGGACATATATTCCATAAAGATGAAGATCACATTGTCAACAACTTCAACGTTGGTAAAATTACTCAACACCTCTATGATGAGCTTGTTGGTATTCAGACTGGAATAATAGATGATAGATTTAACTGGACGTATAGGATAGACTAAACTCGAGAGAAACAGTTAATTAATCCTTTTTTACTTAAACTTTGTGACATCTATTAGTGAAATAACTGAAAAAATAATTGAGTTCCGAGATGCAAGAGATTGGAAGAAATACCACAAACCTAAGAATTTAGCTCTTTCTCTCATTATTGAGATGGGAGAACTTTTCGAAATAATTCAATGGCAGACTAATGAAGATATAGAGAACTCACTTGACAAAATTAGACCTGCAGTAGAAAAAGAAATAGCGGACGTATCAATATATTTATTCTTACTTGCTCATGAATTAGGAATAGATTTAGAAAATGCGATTCCTAAGAAAATCTCAGAAAATTGGGAGAAATACCCTGTAGGTTCTTTAACAGATGAAGAAATCAAATGGGGAAAAAGTGAAAAAACCCCCTAACTTAACAAAGCACCCCATCTTTTAGTTAAAACGTATGTTCTGATTCTACCACCAGCATCATACTTTACATCATAGAACTTTAATTCAAGTTGTTTAACAGTTTTATCAAAGTTAACTAAAGGTCGAACTACTTTTCTTTTCAAAATTTTGCTA
>JAGLTB010000161.1 GCA_023270155.1 Candidatus Heimdallarchaeota archaeon
ACTAATATCTTCTTAAGACATTCTTCATCAATATTTTTAGAACCTACTTGTTTCTTTAGAAATAGTCCTATCACTTTAGTAATTGGGTCTCTTTTTAACAACACAGGTCCTTCAGTATTTTCACTGAAAGGGTGAATATCCGTCGCAGTTAAAAATAGATAAGCACTATTACCATAAAGTGTTTCAGTTCTGATGTTATTTTCCTCATCAACAAAAACCCTCTTCCCAACTTTAGCGACAATTTCAGCTTCAGTTAATTTTCCCAAATAACGATATATTGTTTTAATAGATTTTTTATTGTTTTCTTTCTCGTATTCATCAACAATATCTCTAACAGTCATGGGACCTTTTTGCCTTAGAAGTGTCCTGAGAAAAACAACATTATCATCTCTGAAAGTAGGATCATTGGCATCGACAGTAATGTGTTTGAAGATGCTGGGTTCAATAGAAATAACATCTTGAGAAGTCATCCAAATCGCTCCGATTGTTTCAGTAATCTTTGTCGCTTTCATTCTGTTTCTTATGTGAATGTCTAATTAATTCTCACTAGATTATGTGAATTTATTTGACTGCTACACGCTCTAAGATGCTAAAGATTCACACATTCTTAAGGGTTTTGGAAATACATTCTTACTAAACTGTCTCTTTTCGTCTCACTTGATGAGAAAACTTTTAAAAGGTGCTGATGAATGGTCGATTGTAGTCTTGGAAGGTGGACTCATAATAAACACTCACACGTTTAAGATCACCAATCTATCCACCTATCCATCTACGTTACAAAAAAATTATAAAAGAACTGAAAACTTATCACGTGATGGACTTGAAGAAGAAGGTAGCTTATCTCTTATTGTTAACTATATTTGCCGTATCTATTACTAGTAAATTATCAATTGCTCAAGATTCACAAAACTTACTCTATATGACTGATTTATCTGAAGGTGGAGGTTTTTCGCAATCAGAATCCATTATTGATGGAGCTGGAAATATACATATTTTCTTTGTCGTTAAATCTTCACTTGGTGAGAGACTAATGCATCTATATTACATTGAAGAAGAAGTATATTTAGAGGTTGTTAGACAAAACGCACAGAGTCTGATCATCTGGTATTCTTACAATACAAGTGCAAGTGTAGGACTAGTTTTTTCAACCATTTCGTCAAGCGGAGAAAATGTTTTTTACCATTATCATTGGGATATTCTAGAAGATGGAGTGGAATTAATTCTTTCTATCCCTATAGAATATATTATAGGTTTCGATATTTTTATCAAAGTGTGTTTTGTAGGTTGGGTAGTACATGTTTTCTATACATTTATGTGGGGAGAAGAATCCACAACTACTAATCTAACTCATTATTATGGTTATTATGAAGATGGTTTTACCTATGAAACATTTATATTACCTTATTATGATCCTCTGTTTCAATATGCAAGAGATGTTGTTGATATTGTTGTAGATGAAAGTCAAGATATTTGGTATCTGTATCAAATAGAAGATCCAACTTATGGAATTGGGATTTACAAAATTGAAGCAGGTAGTTTCGTCTTCTATGATTTTACGCAATTTAGTGAGGTCTTTTATACAGTTGATAAGATTATAACGTTACTAGATGATGATCCTGGTGAAATTTTTACTCTCATCTTTGCCACCCCTTCTTCTATCCATTGGGGTACGTTTGATGGTTCCGTGTTAACACAACATGTCCAGTCAACTTTTTATGCGAATCCAATTGAGATAGCTTTCGAAATACAAGAAGGGAGAAAATCAGTAATCATCACCGATTACTCAGAAACAACGAGTACGGTTAATTTCTACCATGGTTCTCTAGAGGGTAGTATATTTACTTTCAGCACGATTGTTTCAAGTGAATCCATCCCGCGAAATCATTTCTCGGTTTCTATTTCGGGAAGTAATTATCTAATTTTGTTTAACAAAACGGTTGATACATCTGATTATAAACCAGAAGCAGGAGGATCATTACGTTATAGAGAAAAACAAGCTATCGGTTTATTTATTTTATCTTCTGTTGTTTTCCAAATATCAACTTATATTGAAAACCTGAACGTATATAATCCAATACAAGAATTCTTCCAGACAAAATGGTACATTCTAGTGATAATAGGTGGTGTTTTAGCACTAGTTGTTACAATTCTAGCGATTCTTTATAGTCGAAAAAGAAAAGACATTAAAGCCTTCCTGACTGATAAACAAGTAGGTGATTTTAACAGATTCACTCTTTTCTTTCTCAATATTTGGCGACTAATTAGTAACATATTTAGTTTAATTTTCTCCATATGGTTTTCAAACAAAAAGAGATCAGTCATCACTCTTGCAGGATTTTTGATAACTGGGTATCTGTTAAGCTCTGCAATTATCATAGCTCAGTCAGAAGAATCAGCGATGGTTAAGGCTTTTGATAGAACTTATCCTCTTGTTGGTGATAGAACCATTTCAATTAAACTAGACACTACTCTTACATCAACTCCTAATGCAACTTATGATGTTGATGCGAAAGAAGAGATAATGGAATTATATGATGATTATGAGTTTGAGAAATATATCGCGGGAATAGAATCTTCATACTATACGGGAGTCAAAGTTGGAACTTCTGTGAGTCCTAGATTATTGGTAGCATTACCAGATGAATCAGAAGAATTCCTTTTCTCTACTCTCCTAGAAGGAAGAACTCCAGTTAATGCAAATGAAGTTATAGTAAAGTTAAGAACTGCAGAATTCTTTCATCTAGAAGTAAATGACACATTTTTAATTACTCCATACAAATATAATATTACAGTAGTTGGTATTTACTCTGAATTGAATGTAGCTCAAACTAGAAGATTATCAAATTATTTAGATCTCCCCCATGATATCTACAATCTATTCGAAATAGCAGATATTTTAACTAAAAACAGCTTATTTTTCGAACTTTTATCAACTATGAGTTCTATAAATCAAGATCTACATGGTTACTACCAATTCGTAACAAATTTCAACCAATTTAAGATGGCGGAAAGAACTACTTTGATTGAGGAACAAACAACTTTAAATGAAAAAGTGTTTAGTTTCAGTTTCGATAGTTCTTCTACATTAAAAATAAGAAATGAAATGTTGAATTTCTTCAGCAACTTTAACGCTTATTACCTGAAAAATATGGCAAGATTACTTATTTTTGCAGTCCCTGCAATCTTACTCTCAATTTTCATGGTGTTTGAATCTTCAGAATTGTTCTCATCCAGTTATGAAAAGGAAATAGAGATTCTTGGGAATCGAGGAGTAAGAAATAGAAAACTTACGTTAGTTTATCTAACTATAAGAATGTTTGAAGTGGTTGCGGCAGCTTTGCTTAGTTTTGGCTTAGCAGTTCTTACTGCAAATCCTCTAATCAAGATAAATGGATTTCTAAGATTTAACAATCCAGATACTCATCTAGTAGTAGGAAATGTTGGAGTAGAGCTTGTGCTTGTTATGTTTATTCTGTTTGTAATCTCAGTACCAAGAATCATTATGATAGTCTCGCGAAAGAGACAAGTGGAAAAAGCACCAAATGTGTTTAAGAAAATATTGAAAATTATTACATGGAGAGATCTATTCTTCTTAGGAATAGGGTCTGGATTCTTTTTCTTTTTCTATAATGAAACTTTTGTAGCTTATTATGAGAGCAATACAGGCAATTTCACAACATTCCTATTTCTAACAATAGGAGGAGCTATCTTCATACTTTTAGGAGGATTACCTCTAGTAATTAAGTTACTGAGTACATTCTGGAAAATAATAGGTTTTATCATATGGAAAACAAGAAAAACAAAGATTAGTCTGACGTTTTCCGAAATTAGCAAAGATATAAGGTATTTCGAAAACATAACTCTAATTTTCTTGTTAGTTGTGTGTATATTGATACCTGTACTTGTTGTTCCTTATTCCAAAGAATCAACTCTTACTGAACAAGCTTATTTCATGAATGGTGCAGATCTTAAGGTAGAAAATTGGCATCAAAGATTCGGAATGACCATCGAGGAAGTAGCAGCTTTAGAAGGTGTAGAGAGTGTTACACAAGTTAAACTGCATAATATGCATGTAGTTACAATAGAAGAAGTAGCACCTTTGTCGTTCAAAACGTTCCCGGTAAGTATACTCGAGATAAATAGTACGAACTTCTTACCAACGTTTTATGAACCTCCGAGTCAGTTATTAGTAGAAAATTGGGCACAAGTAGGAGAACTAAGCAATAATACAGTAATGATGTCTACTGCTACATTGGATCACTACATTCTGGATGTAGGGGATAAATATGAGTTTGAAAATGTCTTAATGACCAAAAATCACATTGTAACAGTGACAGCAGATTTTGATCTTTTCCCAGTTTTTTATTTCGAAGAGGATGCAGAAGAAGAGTCATTAATGATAGTTGTCAATAACGAATGTTTTGATGGTCTTCTAAAAGTTGATTCTTCAATAACTAAAATCACTGATGAGATATATGTCCGACTCAATGATGTTAGTGCACTTGCAGCAGTAGGAGATGCAATCTATAGTGAAGCTGGTTTAATATCGAAAAGTTTTGAAGATTTTAAAGACCTGTTGAAGACACCATTATATAATATTTTCATTATTGAGATGATTTTATCATTGTTTGTTGCATCAATTGTACTAGTTTTTTCAAGCTTTACAACTGCAATCAAGATACTAGAAAAAAGAATTGTAAAACATGACATCATGAAGAAAATGGGTCTCAGTGTAAGTCGAATTGTGAACATGTCAACGGTGCAAACTATGCTTGCTGCTGTACTACCTGCTCTGGGGTTAGGAGCAGCGGTAGGCTATTTAACAATAGGTCCTACGTTGATACAACTTAATTTTGGTATTGAACCCTTCGGATTGTACATAAATTATCCTATGACTCCTCTAATAATACTGTTCGTTGGAATTCCAACGTTGGTATACATTGGACTGAACTATTTCTTGCGTAGAGAATTTACAAAATATGCACCAACGGTAATGGAGTAGATGAGAATGATAATATGCAAAGACTTAGTAAAAATCTATTGGGATCCGATAACTGACGTTAAAGTATCTGCTCTTCGAGGATTGGATTTATTTATCAGAGAAGGAGACGTAGCCAGCATCATTGGACCAAGCGGAGCTGGAAAAACTACTCTTGTGAAAATTCTTTCAGGTTTAGAAAAACCAAGTGGTGGATCTTTATTCATCGATGAAGTGAACATTGCTGAACTAACTGAAAAGCAAATGAAGCAGTTCAGGTACGAAAGGATGGGAATTGTAAATCAATTTGTTCATCAGAATTTGCTGTCAAATATGACTCTTGAGAAAAACATTCTTATTCCAATGAAGATGAGGTATGTGCACAGAGAGAGAGCTCTAAAAGAGACAGATGAACTAATCAAAATGCTAAATCTAAATAAGATTAGAACTAATCCTGTAACTAAAGTTTCAGGAGGTGAAGCAGTTAGAACTAGTATTGGAGTTGCACTTGCAAAACATCCAAGAATCCTCTTAGCTGATGAACCTACAGGAATGCTAGATACCTCTAATACAAATGATATCATAGAAACCTTTAGAGATCTTAACACAGATTTAGGGACAACAATCCTAGTAGTCACACATGATCTTCGTTTCAGAAATGCATTTCAAAACAGTTTTATCATACGAGATGGTAGACTTGTCGGAGTGAATCTTGATCAAGACAGAAGTGAACTTGAATTTATACTACGACCTCAAGAATCTACACTACAATCTGTCATAGATAGTTCTCAATTCATTCGAATTCCAGATGAACTTTTCTCTATACATGATTTCAAACATATGGTAGAATTTGACATTCATTCATCTAAAAAATTCTCTACTCTTTTCAATCCCGACGCAACCACAAAAGAAGAAGTATTAGATCTTATGAAAAAGACCGATGAATTTGAAACAGAAGAAGAAGAGAAGGAAGAAGGTGCAAAGAAGAAGGTTTCCTTTAGTGAAATTCGACCTGTTTTAGAACAAGATTTTGCTTATCCTAAGGATGAAAAAGAAATTATTGAAGTAAAGAGTCTCTTCAAATCTTATCCTGCTGGAAGACTTGTAAACGAGGTTTTGAAAGATTTAAGTTTCACAGTAAATGAAGGAGATTTCGTTGTAATTTCCGGAAAAAGTGGAGCTGGTAAAACAACTCTTATGAACACTCTTGGCGGTATTGAAACTCCTGATTCAGGAGATATCAAAATCAAAGATTTTGACATCATAGATGAATCAAAAAGAAAGATTTCTTCTTTCCGTTTTCATGAAGTTGCTATGATTAGTCAAACGAACAATCTATTTGACCAGTATACTATAAGAGAAAATATGATTATACCAAGACTCTTCATTAAAGATAGGGCTTTCAAGAGACGGAGAGAGGATATCCCAAGAATTGTACAAGACGTTGAAATTGATCATAAGATAAGATCATATGCAACAGAGCTTTCTGCAGGTGAACGTCAAAGAGCAGCTCTAGCCATTGCATTAGCCAGAAGAGCTCCCATCATTTTAGCTGATGAGCCCACAGCGAATTTAGACTCTAGACTTGCAAGAAATATTGTTACATTACTAATGGAAACTGCTCAAAGATACAAAACAACTATAATCATGAGTACTCACGATTTAAGCTTAGTTCGACCTGGATTCAGATTAATCAGATTGCAAGATGGAAGAAAAATCGATGATTTCAGAGTCACAAAAGAGGGACTCAGAGGTATAATAGAAGATTATCTTGGAGTTGAAATTGCAGATAATTAATCCTCTTTCTTTTTTTCCTTTTTCAAAATAATTTTTTACTTAATTTTTATATCGTTAACTGATTGAACAATAACATCTGCATTCTTCAGATCCTTCTCCTCTGATCTTCCTGTTAGTACTCCAATACAGCATAGAGCTCCAGCATTTTTACCCATTAGCATATCTCTGTCATCGTCACCAACGACAACTGATTTAGTTACGTCAACTTCCAAGATTTTGCATGCATATTGAAGCATATCTGGTGCAGGTTTAGCATGATAGGGTGAATCTATATCAAGACCTAATACAAGATCAAATAAATGAAACAATCCTGCGCTCATCAGTTGTTTTTCAGCGGGTTCTTTACCATCATGAGTGACGAGTAGGGTTTTTATTTTTACTTTTCGAAGCTCTTGAAGTACTTTATTTACACCTTCATAGATTTCAACATTTTCAGAAAACTCAACCAGACTATCTACTTCGTCGAAAATTTCTGCAATGTCTTCAACAGTTGAGTTTATTGAAAAACTTCTAAGATACTCCCTAGTTCTTCTGATGATTTCTACTCTTTCTATATGAATTGGCCCACCAGATATTATTTCATGAGTCTCAGGATTCAAACCCATAAGTTCCAAAATATCATTGCGATTTTCCTCTGTTAAATGAAATCTTTCCAGAAGAAGCTCTGTTCTTTTCTTCATAACAGGTATATACATATTCAAAGAGAGTAATGTTCCATCTTTATCAAAACAAACAAGTTCTATATCATCAAGTTGTGTTTCAGAACACCAAACAGTCGACATATAATTGTAACAAAAATTCTGCGTTTAATAATTTTGTGCCCAAACACATTTTTTACCTTAATTTATTAAGAGAATTTTTTCATTTGGTGGATATAACCACTCAACTCCCTTTTCAGTTACAATTGCATCATCTTCTATATTGAAACGGACTTTTCTCCCACCCCAATCAGGATTGGGAGTGTAAGCTATGAATTCAAAGGCGAAAAGATTGTTTGGTTTGATTACTAAGTGAGCTCTGTCTAATCGAAAACCTGCAATTGATGGACCTGTAGCAACTTCGCTATTGCCAGTATTCCCCACACAATGGCAATCAACAGTTATTTCAGTTTTTCCAGGAAATTCTTGATTCTCATTAGGTTCTAAACTTGGTCCTCCTCCTAGCATTGGATCAAGTGTGAGATGTATGTATTCAAAACCTGCTTCATTTAGAGCTTCACCAATTTTGTCTAGAGTCTCTCCAGCTGTTTGTCCAACCTTAATGTTAGCTTTAATAACTTCTCGAGCACCTAAAGCTTGATCCCAAGCAAATTGGATTCCTTCTGGAACCGAAGATTCACCTTCATTAAGTACATATGCGACTCTTTTGAAATCGGTACCCATATTCATGTGATCTATACCGTAATCATACTGCATTAGATCACCACGCTGAATTACATACTTACTTGATCTGTATTCTTCCTTTTCTGCTTTCTCGGAATTGATTATCATAGGTGTAGCCATATGAAAAGTGGATTTAAT
>JAGLTB010000162.1 GCA_023270155.1 Candidatus Heimdallarchaeota archaeon
TTATCTGCTGATTTTTGAATTGCTATACTGAATCCAGGTTCAAATCCAACAACAGCTGTTTCAATTCCTTTTTCTTTTACTTTCATTAAAATCGGATTTATTCTTGCGTGTCTCGAAGCAATAACAATTACATCAACTTTTCTACTATCTTCTATTACATCCATTATTTCGATCGAGAGAGAGATATGTATATCATGCGGAGTCACAATAGGTTCGTATCCACTGTTTGTAATTGCTTGAATCAGTTTTTGACCCGCGTGCTCATTTAGGATTACTTTTCTAAATACTGGTCTGCCTAGATTCTTTACTTGCTCATCAATATCTTCTAGCTTTATTTGTCTGTCACCTATTTTTCTTAGAAAGTTTGGTCCATCAACAAAAATAGCAATCCGTTTTTCTCCCGTTATTCTTGCCCTCAAAGCTTGAATATGTGAGCTACTGAAAATTCTCTCTGAAATTCTATCATAAAGACTCTTTTCATCAACCATTTCCGCTTCTTCTTCAACTAATTCTGACATATAATTCCTCAATAAATAAAAAGTGATGAAAGTGATTGATTTTTTATTCTGCTGTACTTTCCGCTTTTTCACTCTCTTCTTCGTATGATAATGGTGGTGTTAAAAGCGCAGTTGCTTCGATTTGAGTTTTACCAGAGACTATATTCTGCTTAATGTAGCCAAAATAGTCCAATTCGTAAATGTATTTTGCAGCAACTTCTTCAGGAATATTAAGTAGCTTGGATATTTCTTCTTTAACAAGTGGTCTTTGAAAATCATTTAGAATATAGAGAATTCTGTATTTAGGATCAGTGTTCAGAAAAGCTTCAACAGATTTTAGTGTTCTTTGAGAATAATCAATTTTCTTTCTCAATTTCTGTATATCTAGCTCGTATTTGTATTTTTCTTCAGAAGTCATTGTGCCTTGTTTTTCCATAACATCCAATGTTTGTTTGGTTGTTTTTAGCTCTTCTTTAGATTCTGCTAATCTAGCTTTGATATCTTCTATTTCGTCTTGTTTATCCAGAATTTGTTCTTCAATCTTTGTTTTTTCTAATGTAGCGTTTTCTGCCAAATCTCGTATTTCTTTCATCTCTGTCTCTTTTTCAGCAAATTGCAACATCATTTCTTCTGTTTGTTTCTGTAACTCATGCAGTTCTTGATCTTTTGAACTCACTGATTGTTGAAGTTCAACCATTGTTTCCGCAAGTCTTTCCATGTCAGAATCTTTTTGGTTAATTTGTACTCTAAGATCTTCCACTTGACCAGATTCTTCTTCTCTTCCATCTGCTTTTTCTTGGATTTCTTGTAATTGTGCTTTAAGAGTATCAATTTGTGTAGCTTTTTGTTGTATGTCGATCTTTTGATTTCTAACTGTATCCTCATGCTCTGCAACTTGATTTCTTAAATTGAAGTTTGTTTGACGTGATTTATCTAATTGTTTCTGTATATCATCAAACAATTGATCTTCTTTAGAAATTGCTTCAGAAGATACTGCTCGCATTCTTGTTTCCATTTCTTCGACATGCTTTGCCATTGCATCTCTTTCGATCTTTAATCTATTAAATTCTGATTGAAGATTATTTTTCTCGAGACTTAATTGATGTATGGTTTTATCTTTATTTGAAATAACTTGATCTCTTTCTTGAATTATGGTTTCATCAACTGCTGCAACAGTTGATCTTTTTGATAAATCTTCAATAGCTTGTTCTTTGCTTTTCATTGTTGTCTGAATGTCAGTAAGCTCATTTTGTATAGAGATTGTTTCAGCTTTCAGATTTCCAATTTGATCATTGAGTTCATCAATTTTCAAAACATCATCTTGTAATCGTTTTTCTAGTCCGGGAACTTTGTTAGCTTTAGCTTTATGCTTTTCTAGTGAATCTAACATTTCTTGAGTTATCATTTCAGCATTAATGTAACCTTGTTCAATACCTTGTCTAATCTTTGATGTGCTCTCTGTTACTACCATCAGGTGAATGTCTCTGAAGAGACTAACATAACTACCTTTGAAATTTCGTATTATTCCATCCACTTCGGAGACTGAATATTGTGCCTTACCAGGAGCTAGAGATCCACTTTTGATTTCTTCAGCTCTTGCTTTGGCCTGTTCTTCTACGTTAGTACGTATTACTCTCATTTCTCCTAGGAATTTTTTCACAAGAGAACGAACAATACTGAATGGACTTTCAGATTCTACTGCCATTTAACTCAGCTCAATCCTTTATCTTATAGAGGATATCTAGTATTTAAACTATAAATTAATTTCTGTAGTAAAAATGTAAAATTGATACTGAAATCGATTTTTTCTTTTAATTATGTTAGATTTATCGTGAGATAAAACAAACTATCTCTGAATTCATCAATTTCATTTAGGAATCCAGTTAATTGGTTGTAAGAAATTATAGGTACATCTTGATAAAATTGTAAATTATGATTCCTCCAAGAGATAATAATGGGAAATAAATACAATTTTCTCTTCAAAGGCAGTTGTAGCTTCTTTATCAACTCATCTGATAGAAAAGGAAACACTTCAACTATAACTTCTGTTCTTTCCTTTTGCTTTTTTGCTGCTTCTTTTAGTACTGATGAAGATATTAATTTGTAATATTTACAGTCAATCAAGAAAATATATGGGTAATTATATGCTATAACATCTACTTCGTATCTTGTAACTTCATCTTTGAATCTGAAATTTGTTAAGACCATGTAGTTCAGTTCATTAAAAATATGTGAAATAATTTGTTCAAACTTCTTCCAATCAAGTAGTTCACTTATTGCAGAAGCTTCTATACCTTCTTTGATAAGCTTGAATATTACCTGACTTTGTTCATCTTCAGAGAAATATTCTGAACTAGCAAATTCTTCAATTGAATAACCTATTTCTTGTAAGAAAAAAGAGCACCTTGCTTTTTCCAAATCTGTTAATTTTGAAACATCCATTGTTTGTTTTTTAAAAATATGAAGAAGAATAGCACGTGATGCACCATCAATACGCAAAACAATTCACCAATTTCAAGACTTCATTCAGGTTTTGCAGCTTTGATTCTATGAATTACTATCTCTCTTGTTAATTGTTCGATTGGTTGAGCAATTTTTTGTACACTAAGAGGTCTAGCTCCTTTCTGCAACCTTCCATACTCATCGAGTTTTGTCTTTATATCTGGGCTCCTCAATAGAGTCATTAGTTCGTTTCTTGCTTGTAAACAGGAAGTTTCTATAACTCGCATATATGCGTCTCCTTTGTTACTGGCAAGTTTTTTCTCAATAAGAAGATCCAAGAATTTTTCAGTTGGAATTCGTTCCTCTGCAGGTAAGTCAATCTTATTTAGAACAATCAGAAAAGGAAGTGATTTACCTAAAATATCTCCCTTTAATGCAATAAGCTCATCAATGCTATCCACATTATCTTGCCACATGTTTTTGCTAGGATCAAACATGAAAATTAAACCGTCAGCTCCTTCTAGTACAACCTTTCTCTGAATGTAATGTCTTTTTTGACCTGCTGTAGACCAAACCTGATAACGTAGTTTTGGAACACTCACACCTTGTCCCTTTGGCAATTCGAATGTGCTTTGGTCATAGAAAATTGTTCTACCACTAGGATCATCGATTTTCTTAAGTGAAGAATAGATTGTTTCAGGATCTTCAACTTTTCTTAAAACATTATATACGGTTAGCATACTTGTTTTACCAGCGAGGGATGGCCCATATATAACCAATTTTAGGTAAGGTATTCCAGAACCATCGACTTTGAAGATATCTCTAATTGTGAGTTTGCTTGACATCGTTTTCATTGCCGCCAATTGTTTTAGTTGAGAAGATTTCACGATTTTGCTTATATAATCTTTTCTGGTTAGGTATATGATTTCTATATGATGAAATTCTATTAAACTTTTTTATCCTCTCATATCCCATTTGAGTTTTAATTTGTGAGTTAAGTGAGGAATTCCAAATTTTCTAGAGTTTATAGTCCCTGATTATGCTGATTTAATAGACTTTCTTCATCTTCATGAAGCGAAACAGCTAATTCTGCTACTACACCATCAAGAAAAGCTAGAGCTGCATGTTCAAAGGCTGTTCCTTCAGGAGCTAACGTACTATCCAGACCTAAATCTCTTCTTTCTAAATCTGATTTTGTTCTTCCTTTTAGTTTGATTGTAACATTTCCCAATCTCCCTATCAGACTATGTACATAACTAGTTAGGACAATTACAAAAGGATTGTAAATAAGATATGTTTCTAACATTGCTTTAACAATAGGTGTTGTTCCTGATCCACTTATCACTATAATAGTATCCTCTTCTTTTAATCGAGGAACAGATCGAGTATTAGTAATAAACCTGCTTTCAACTCCAAAATGTTCCAATCTTGTCTGAAGCATCTGTCCAACCATTGCACTTCTACCACTTGCTAGAATGTAGATTCGTTTTTTTAATCTTATATCTTCCATTAACCTATCTCTAATTTGTTGGACATATTCATAATGTTCTCCCATATGATCAATATTTTCTTGTAGATTCTTAACCATTAATTCAAGAGCCTTAAAAATCACAGGTTTTGTAGTATCACTTGTTAAATATTTGACACTTTCAGAATCTATTACTTCCTGATCTTTTTTCTCCCCTTTCTCTTCTTTCTTGTTTAAACCCATTCACACCACAATCATTGCACATGAAATTGGATAGAATTCTGTTAGTTAGCTATCCTCTAAGCTTCATTCTTCTAGTCTAATTTAAATTGCTCGGTCAGAAAAGTTTCATTTGGCAATTTTATTTATTCTGTGATATAATACAAGAAATAAAAATATAAGTGAGAAAAGCAAATAATTTCTTGATTGGTTTGAGCTTTGGAGATAAAATCTGGAAAAATTCTAAATTAATAGCTTTTTCTGTTCTCGTATTTTGGTTATTAATTGTCTCCATTAATGCTAGGAAAATTTTCAATATAACAGATTATGTTGCTGATGAAAGCACTAATCTTTCAACCTCTAAAGGCTCAGAATCTCAGATTGGAAATAATATTTTATCAGAGTTTAGTGAGTTAAATAGCACGTTTCAGATTGTTGTCCACAATCCTGAAGGGAGTATACTAACAAATGATGTAAAATTAACGATCACTCAACTTATTAACAATATAACATACAACCCGAAATTAGGACCGTACCTCTCGGCTAAAAACCCATATTCTTCAGTTTTTGATGATGCAGACAACATGTTGAGATCTGTTTTATCACTTCAATGGTTTTCAACACAAATGGCATTCGCTTCAACTCACTTCATATGGGGAGGAGTAGAATATTTCTCTACGGAGTGGGTGGATAGATATAATCTTACAAATGATGTGGAATTATCTACTTCCATTGCTGAACAAAACACACACAATTTCATCTTACAATATTTAGATGACAATAACGAATCTAGATATGAAAACTATGCTACTAGTTTCATTGAATCGCTTGCAGAGAGCTTCTCTTACCATGCAAATTTAACTCCCCCAACAAATACTAGTGAGGCATACTCATTATCACAAAACATCATTGTTACTAATAGTTCTTTTTTTGATGAATTAGTAGATGATCCAAGTCAACTAAAATTGTTAACAACAATCGCTGATAATTTTAATGGATTAATGTGGGAAGATGATGAGTATTTGTATTCAGAACTTACAAATTTTCTTTTCAATTCGAGTGATGCTAGTAGTGTCAATTTTATCAAGGAAGTTTATTCAGATGGCGATATTGAAGGATTTGTTAAAGCTAAGAACAAATACTTGCTTCCTGTTTTACGTAAAGAGGTTGAAATCCCTCCTTTATCCAAAGAGATTGTTGACACCTTTCTCTTACGATATACTAACTACAGAAATGAGAATGATACCGTTGATACAACTTTAATTTCATTTAATTTAGCAATCAACCATAATACGGAGAAAGGAAAAGAAGCTTATATAGAACTAATGGATATTGTTCCTTTATTACAAGAGAGATACAAACCTCTTGAAATTTTCATAACAGGACTTGATCTGTTTATTGTAGAGCTCTCAACTGATTACGAGAATCAAATAAATAGAAATGATATAATTATAATTATAACAATTATAGTAATTCTGATTCTTGTTTATCGTTCTCCAATTCTCCCTTTAATCCAACTCTTTGTGCTAGCTATTGCTTTTGGTGTATCAAGACTAATGTTTGTTTTTATTGGGATTAGAATGGGAGGACTAGCAAGTACAAGTCTATTAGTTCTTAGTATATGTTTACTTGGTGCTACAACTGATTATTGTGTTTTCTTGATGGGAGATTACCTGTATAATTTGAAGAAAAATAAGATAAAAGACGTGGCACTAAAAGCAACCTTCAAACGTACTTTGAAGAGCATAGTTATTTCATCATTGTCACTTACAATAGGTTTTGGTTCATTAATTCTAAGTAATTATCCTATGACTAGAGGTATGGGTATTGGAGGAACAATCGGGTTCTTAACAAGCATGATTGTTTCCTTAACTCTGATTCCTTCCATTTTAGTACTTATCAATGAGAAGTATCTACTCAAGTGGAAATTTACTTTTAAGAAGTTAAAATTACCATCTTTTTCAATTAGAAATGTATTGAAAAAGACTGTACAGAAGAGGAAGATTGTGTTAATTGTTGCAATATTACTGGCTGTATTAGGAACTGGAATTTTCTTGATTCTACCTACAGATTATGCACAAATATCAACAGCACCGGAAAGTTATCATTCGCGTCAAGGTTTAGATGCCGTAAATTTACACATGGGAACAGAGTATATTAGTCAAATTACATTACTCTTTCAGACTCCAGATTCTGATTCTTTTCTACAAACAAATGGTAGCTTGAATCTAATATCTATACAACATGTTTTAGCAATAACAGAAGAGGTTAAAGAAGCAGCAAATATTTCATTTGTTATCGGTTTGAGTCACCCGCTTGTTTACACGTATCAGGAGAGCATTTCTAATAGTTCTTTATTTGTCCAAGAGGAGATTTACACTTTAATGAAAAAGTTTGTTTTACCTGATGCGACACTCGGTGTAGTCTATCTAGGATCTCAATATAAGGAAGGAGATGATAGATTAAACAACCAGATTGCAAGTATCAGAGAGAATCTTCAGACTCAACTTGAAGAAAGAAATCTTTCTATGTGGGAAGTGTATACAACTGGCGTCGCTTCTCGGATATATGATACAATTGAAGGAATTAGAGGTGATTTCAACAAGATTTTAATTTTTACTTCTCTTTCAATAACAGCTCTATTAATTATATTTTTAAGAAAAGTTCTCATGTCATTTAGAGTTTTGATAACCATTCTAATCTCATTAGGATTAAGTTTAGGAGTATTCGCTATATTTAATTTGATTTTCTTCAATGGATCAGTATATTGGATAGTTCCTTTAATGTTATATGCTGTTTTAACAGCTCTAGGATTGGATTTTGATGTTTTATTTTTAGGTGTGTTTGTAGATATTTTCAAGAGAACAAACAATAAAGAAGAAGCTATTGTTGATGCAGTCGATCAGACAATGAGTAATATTTCTGTAGCTGGAATTATAATGGCTGCTACTTTTCTAAGCTTGATGTTTACTTCGTCAGTTCACATGCAACAACTTGGTTTAGGTCTTGGAATAGGTATTCTAATCGATGTATTTGTTTCTAGAATATTTATTGTGCCACCAGCAATAGTCCTAACTTTTAAACAACCAAAGAACAAAAAAGAAGAAGATAATGAGGAAGAAGGCGAGAATGATTAAAAATCTAAAATTTACTATCTTTATTCTACTTTTGTCAATTCTAATCTCGCCTTTACTAAATACTAACGCTGAAACAGATATCGATTTCAGAGAAATTTCTTTCAACAACAGAGGTTATGGAATTGAATATGAAATAATCCAGGGAGAAAATTTGAATGAGATGTTTGTAGACTTAGGTTTTGACATTAAAGGCTCATTTTCTACAAGCTTTTTACATCTTATTCTTAAGAATCGTAAAAACAAAGATAGAGATATTTTCATGATAGAATCTAATAAATTCATATCTATGAGAGTTCCAGTTTTTTCGATGGAGAGTTATGTAATTCTCAACAAACCATTGGAAATCGAATTAAATACGACCAGCGAGTTGTTGAAAGATTTTGTTGGATATAATTATCAACCAATCACTGATGAGACTCTACATGCAGAAATACCAATAGAGTCTTCTATTGTTCTACCAAACTTGTTTACCAATATTACGAGACCTAATTTTGGTGCATTAATTCAAGAATCAAATTACTTTGATTTTATTCCTTTAATTCTTGGAAATGACTATACTCGTTATGAAGCAGAATTTACTACTCTCGTTCTTAATCAATCCTTCTCAATCAATATTTTCAATGAAGGGTATGATGAGTTCACTATATCATTAGATATAGATATAGATCCTGCCTTATCATTGAAAGCATCCTGGGATAAAGAGAGTGGTCTATTAACTTCATTTTCATCTCAATTTACTTTTGGGGATAAAAGTAGTACCTTAATCCTCTCGCTAAAAAATATTGAAGAAATCCAATCCCCTGTTGAAACACCAAATTCTGAGCATTTTATATCTAACAGTAGCTCTGATTATTTGATGGATTTTCAAAAGAGTTCAACGGAAAACCAATTAGATAATATGGTATACTGGGTAACACAATTAAACCAAACAGTTGGTCTGAGATATCTCTTCACTAGATCTGGATTAGAGATGGATTGGGAGATGTATGTTTATGAAGAGCAGTATGATGTCTATCATCGAACATCTACGGCTATTCATTCAACTTGGTTAACTTTCATGCCAGCAGCTATAATTCCAGCTTGGCAGAGAGTGAATGGTTTATCAATTTTAGCTAACTCACTTTGGACGCAACTAAGTGATTCATTTATTGGTTACCAATTTACTTTATCTGGAGTAACAACTACACTTTATACAATACAGAATCTAGAGTTTCGATTGCAATATCTAGAAGAAAATTCCACCCACCACCTGATATGGGATATTTCCTTGGATTATATTAGTAATAATACTCAAGTAGTTGTACCAAAGTATTCAATTCAAGAATATAACCTAAGCATGAATGGATGGTTAGCTTATTCTCAGGAGGGGTTGCTTAATGGTTTCTCTATAGAATTCCATGAAGATTACAATTCATATCTACAAAATATTACAGATTTATCAATAATAGAAATTGAAGATGATTATTATTACAATTACTTTATTGAATCTGAAACAGAAGATATTACTAGACCTGATTTTCTAGTAACTGATGAAACTGCAGTGTTTTTTGGATTTAAGCAGATAATCTTTTATTCCATCTTAACTTATCCAATCTATAGAAGATTTAGAAAAAAGAGGGATTGTTCCTGATAAGAAACCAATCTCAATCAAACAAATATATTCTTGACACTAATTTTTTTATTAGTGGATTTGAAAAAAATCCCTCAGATTTTAACGTATTTCTAGAGATTGTAGATGAATTAGGCATAGAGCTTTATGTATCCAACCTTATAATTCAAGAAATTAGATGGTATCTTAGAAGGAGAGTAAAGGAACCAGTTCAGATAGTTAGAGTTGCTTTGAAGGACATCAGAGAGTTTAGGAACAATTATGAAAATGATGAATCTGATCTTCCTCATTTAAATGATCTATCTAATATAATACTAGCTCAAGAGCTAGGTGGCGTAGTTGTATCAAGTGATTTAAAACTGGTTAAAGCCTGTGAGATCGTTAAAGTTCCTGTTCTAATAAGTTCCTCTTTTGCTTTTCTTTTGAAAAATATGAGTACAAAAACGGAGCACAGCGATTTGTTTGAAAAATTGTATGATACTATTCTCTCTGATGAGATCAGTCATTCTATTGAAAGAAGTCAATTGTTTGATCCTGTTGCAAGGATAAAGAAAATACAGGAGCACGCATTAGGAGTTCTTCAAAATATAGCTAAGCCAACAGGTATTCAGGTAGAACCAGATAGAGATAAATATCATCTCCTAGATGAAGAAAACAGCTTAATTGAACTTATGAATGAGATAGAGTTTGAGTTTCCTAATTATCTTGAACAGTTAGAAAAAGGTGAATTAGAGGTTCTTAGATTAGAACTAGGGGAAGTTTATACTGCTTTGTCTGATCTATCTTTGGAACTAAGAGTAGCTTTGATGGACAAGGACAGCTATACAGAGGAATTAGCTGTCAGATTGAAAGCTAGAATATTGTATTTACTAAGTGTCGTTGAGTTTACTCTAGTAGATTTTGAAAAATTAGAAGGACATTTGAACATAATTACTGAAGTTTCTTCCCTCTATCCTAAGCTCGTTTCAGACATATTTATGGACATACATTTGCTTCGAATGATTTATTTTCTAGTCACTGATAATCATGAAAGATTAAAGGGCTATTATTCTGAAAAATTCCTGTTTCTATGTGAACGACAAGAGCGTATTGATTTAGTAAGATTGACACGAGCTGTAATCCTTGCCTCTACTGTGATGGAAAGTGGATTAATTGATAAGAAAGCAATTATTGAGGGAAAGGATGAAATTTCTCTATTAGTACAGATAGGTTATATTCTACTCCAGATGAAACAATTTGAACATGCTTTGTTAATTCTTCTTCAATCTCATTATCTTGCTGTAAATCTTGGTGATCACATATTAGCTAAGGATACATTAGAACTTATAGTAATTTTGCATTATTCAGTTAAGGAAAGATGCACTGAAGAAATCTATCAAGGTATTGAGGATCTTAAAGAGCTTGGAGTTTTTGAATTACCTGTGATCAGTTATGCAGATATGGTTGAATTACAGAGAATGATCACACCTGATTTTGTTCCTGTAGGTGATTTACCTGTTATCCTCCAAGATTGGTTCTATATCTATCACTCAGGAACTATGGTGAAAGAAGGAGAGATTTTTTCATTTGTTCTTCTTAAAAATCCTTATTACTCCCCTAGAATTGCACTACTTCTACGTTCACAATTTTCACCTTATTATGTAACTCCTGGAAGGCAAATAAAAATATTTGAAGGACTTGTAAAAACTTCAATTCCGAAAGTATCTACACTTGATGGTTATCCCATAGATATCTTAATGGAAGTTGAAGAGAAAAATGCGAGATATATTTTCAGAGGACCTTTTGGTATGAAATTGATTCTCTAACTGATTTTCCATTTCTGTATTATATCTATTAGTTCTTGAGATTCTATTGGATATTTCTTTATTCGTTCAATTAATTGACTAATCTCATGTGTTTTTAATGTTGTTAGAGCTCCACTTTCCATAAGAGCATCTCTTGCCTTTGTAAAGGAAGATACTAAATCCTCTCGATCACTACCAACATAAACTACTGA
>JAGLTB010000163.1 GCA_023270155.1 Candidatus Heimdallarchaeota archaeon
AGCTTGTTCTGGTGTCGAAGCACTATTTCTCCACCCAGGACCCACTTTCGTTCCATCAGCATAGAAACATCCAAAATAGTGGACAAACTCATAGAGATTAATTTCTATTGGTGTAAGTATTGGCACATGATTTCCCAAGAAGATTATCATCTCATTTTCATCAACTTTTCCTAAAATTGCGTCTGGGAAAATCGAGGGGAGATAGAACTTCTCATAGTTGTTCTTTTCATCTAATTCAGAAGGAAGTTTCTCAATACAGTTCAATATTCTAATTCTTGCTTCTGTTGAAGTTGGAACACCACTCAATCTATGGGTGAACAGAAATTCATCTTTTCTAGACTTGTTTGATCTATCGATTTTAGTTATCAAAACAACTTCTCTGAATATTGCTCTTTCGACGATAGTTTCCACCTCAAACAGATCATTTTCCTTTATTCCATACTCCTCTACAACAGAATTAGGTAACCGCACAATCTTATCTGAACTGATTTTAACTGGAAAATGCTCCATCTGATAAATATAACAATTAACAGTTTCACCAATTAGTGAGTATTCTAAACAAAGAGCTTTAGGTATGTAAAATCCCCATCCTTTTGCCGTAGTAGAAAGCTTTGCTGTTAAAACGTGTGTTCTCAGCTTAGAATCCATTAAACTCAAATCATAAATTTGTCCTGGTTCTGCGGATTCTCTTAATTCCATTGGAAGAGTAAGCCACCCTGTTCCACCCCCACCTCCTTTTCTTATTGTTCCTTCCCATTCGATTACTTTCTTGGTTTTTTTCCATTCAAGCAAGTCCATTTCTTCTAAATCCTCTTCTTTCTTCCAAGGAAACTCTTCACCTTCCTTATGTTTCTTTATGAAAGCACTTACTTTTTTTCCGTATAGATTGGATTTTGAACAGATCACTGCAGAGATATAGAAAAACCAAGAGTTTGCAGAACTCTTCCTTAAGTGTGTCGTGAAAGCTACTTCATCACCTTCTTCAGTAAATAGAAAAACATCATACTCTAATCCAAGCTCAGCTTTATTCTTCATTTCAGCAGGCAAAACTATCCATCCTTCACTTGGTTTTGTACGATTTCCAACTATCCCAACCCAATTTACTTCACTATCTCTTTCAATTGCAACTCTATCTAATTCTTTGCTATCCTTCAAGGAATTGGAATACGTAATGTTCTCTTCAGAAGTAATTGTTTGATTACCAATCTCCACAGTTTTCATGTTTTTAACATAGTATTTCTCTAAACGATAGTATTTCCCTAAACTTGGTGTCTCATTGGAAATCTCTGTAAGGTGTTTCGCTGTGATTTCCAAAGGCAGGTTTTCTAGTTCTGCAAAACGTTCTAGGGGAACAGGATGAGCATGATCAATTTCAGTAATGATTAAATTACGTATTCTTCTTTTCTGCTCTTCCAGCTGTTTTGCAGCATAAACTTCTGGCAAAGGCTCTGATTCTGCAACTTTTTCTTTCTCTTTGCTCATCGTTACTGGTACTTTACCTTTCTTTATAAAATCCAAAATAATAGACAGACGCTGTTTATCTTTTACTTTTCCTAAACGGAAGGTAAGAAAATAAAGAGCGATAAAACAGAGAGGGAGAAGAGCAGTCCCCCAAGAATCAAAACTGTGAGTGTTTCTGAATAAATACAAGATTATTATTATCCATGAAACAGGAAGAGCGATGACAACGGGAAGACCAACAATAGTCGCTAAGAAGAAGTGATCTTCGTAGTAAGTTGCACTTGATGAAAGAACAATAATAGAGTACCAAGGAGCTGAGGAGATACAAAGAAATAGGAGGAAGATAATATATCCCGCGTTTCCACCAGAGACAAAAGAAATCGAACTCAAATCCTTTTCAGCTATAGAATTGATCCTGTTGAGTAAGTTGTTATGTACGATGTATTTTCCAGCTAGAAAGGAAAAACTGAGAAGGAAAAGAAGCATCTTAATAGCTGATTCTGTTAATTTAGACCATATATTCTTAGTACCTGAAATAAGAGAAGAAATCCAACCTTGTTGTGTATTAATACCATCAATTGTTACGTCAAAACTATCGATAACTCCAGAAATGTGTTCTGGTTTTTCCTTCCTTTTCTTATTTCTTCTTAGGATTAAACCAGCTAAAACAATAAAATCGAAGAAACCAACAAATCCCAAACTGAAAGCTCTTGAGGGAGAAGTAGGTTCTTTAGTGTTTGGATCATTATTTATTCCCTCAATAGGATCTGTAGGAAAATCAGGTGGGGTGGATGAAGAAGAGGAAATGGAAGCAATTTGATATTTCAGATTCCTTATAGTAATAGTATCACCGTTTCCATAAACAACCATTGTTAGATTTACTTCATGATAACCTGAAAACAAAAGGGGTAACTTATTGGTTATATTTACGAAATTATCATCAGATCCAACTGAATCAAAAACAACAGTATTGTCTATTTTTAGAGTGATTTCAGATGTTATTGGAGTACTAAAATCATTGAAGAGCTCACAAGAGATAGTTATGTTATAACCAGAAATGAAACTATCTGAATAAAAGACATCGTAGGGAGTCAAGGAATAAGGTTCTGTAGTAGATGTACTAATTATATCTTCAGTAATTAAAGTCCGTTCGAAGTTTCCCTCTGAGAAATCGGAAATAGGTTTAATCTCGATCTTACTTGTATTAAGAATATAAAAAATCCCTTCTCCTTCAGCTTCTCCATATAAATTGAAAGTTAAAGGAGATTGGTAAGAATCGGAATAGGTTTGTATTTCCAAAGTATGGAGGGAATTTGTTTGTTTTGTAAAAGAGATGCTTCCATCAGCAAGTTCTTCTGAATTCATGGTTAATGAATATTCTATTGCAGGCGAAACAACTGTTCCAATGTAACCATAATCAATGTTAATCAGCAAAATTTGATTTGGATTACTTGTTGCTGGTTTTAATGTAGATAAATCAAAAGTGTGATCTAGACCGTTCCCTACCCAGTGCACATAATCTATTACATTTGTAGGAACAGCGCTCTCAAGCGAATAGGTAAAACCAGTAAGTTGTATATTATTTATTTCTACTGTATTCGGACACTGTCCTATGATAAAGTGGAAAGTTATTACGTTTATTCCTAAACTTAGTGGTAGGAGAAATGTAAGAGAATTAAGGGTATCTTCATCAATATCCCTTGAATCAATAATAGAACCATTTATTTCAACTTCAATATCTTCCGAAAGTGCATCGAAATCATTACAAGAAAAACTGAGAGTAAGATTGCATCTATCTAATCCTTCACTATTAAGAAAAGCTGTTATTGCCTTTACATATCTAGTTTTGGAAATTGAACCACGTAAAATAATGGTTTCTGGAATCATTGGGAGGGGGGAAACTATTTCACTAATTTGGGGTATTTGTACTGATTCAATGCTTGTTTCGCTGAGTATTTTTAGTGTTCCTGACCATATTGAAGAAGCGGTTTTACCTTCACATGTAATAATAACATCTGCTGTTCCAAGGAAACTACTGTGGTATGCAAACGCTCTAGTTATGTCATGTTCTGATTGATCTTGATGAGTACCAGTAATAAGAAACTCAGTAGTGGTTTCATTAATAATAAAAGTGACTTTTAAACCAGAACTACCTGTTTTATCTCCTGTAACAATGAAAAACAAAGTTATGCTGTTGAAGAGATCCAATTCTAAATTTGGCCATGAAATTATGAACTCCTCTTTTACTGAAGTGTAGTTAAAGTCATACTGTATTTCTTGATTAAGAGAAGAACTCATTTTGTTTAAGATTGCTGTGTCATTATAAGCAAAATCATCTAGAATAATAGAGGGGAGAATAACTTGTAGGATGAGCACAATAACCAATAAGGATTTTCCATTTCTTGCCATTTGTTGTATTCAGTAAAATTATCAGTAAATTGGCTTAAAAACGCGGTAAAAAATTAGGTTTTCTTTAGTTATTAGTTTTTTCTACCTATATTCTTGTTGGGTTTAAATAAAAAGATTAGTAATCATATTGAAGATAATGTTGATCTTTGAGTGGATTAAATATTAAGAATAAAGAAGAAGAAAGGAAGTCCTATATTAGAGGAGATTTTACTTATTGGAATAGCTATTTTAATTTTCGCAATTATCTTTGGACTAATCTGGAATTTAATAGATTGGTCTCAAGGGAATTTTTGGGAAATATTCGGTTGGGACAATTGAACTTTTTTTTCTCTGTGGAGTTTTTATATATAATTTAGAATATTTTATTGAAGCTAACTTTTGCATAGCTTAAAGAAGGCACTAAAATTTATCTCAAAACAGTTCTCAAATCCTTCTTAGCTAGCTTCATTATTTCTTTCCCCAAATGTTTATATTTTAAATCTCCTTATCTTTTTGTTCAGGAGAATTCTGCATGTTCCCAGATGAGAAAATTCTAGAAAAATTACAATCAGAAGATAGAGATCAGATAAAGAAAGCTCTTAATATTCTTGATAAGGTTTCAGATGAAAGAATCATTAGTGTGCTGGGCAATTTTCTGAAAAATGCTGAAGATCGTTATCTTCGATATGACATCATTAAGAAATTACAATCTACTCAAACAGATTCAAGCTATGCTATTTTTAAGGAAGCGTTACATGATGAGTATTATCTAGTTAATTTAGGAGCAATTGAAGGCATAGCTAACTTCCATGATCAGAGAAGTGTAGATAGTTTAATTCAACTATTAAATCACAACAATTCAGAAATAAGAAGGAAAGCTATTATCAAATTGCTTGATGATTATGAAATGGTAGAGACGGAGAAAATAAGAAAATCATTATGTGATTTCGACACCTATATACGCTTTCAAACCACAAGGATTTTAGAAAAAAAAGGATGGAAACCCGAGAGTGAAATAGATCAATTTCTTGTTCTAAATGCAATGAAACGTTGGTATAAAATGAGAGAACAGAAACAAGAAAGTATAGCATTTTTGGAAAAACTTCTGCAAAACAAGGACGATGGAATTAGAGCTATGGTAGTTATAGCTTTGGGACAAATGTATGATACTGAAGTAATTAAACCACTAATCAAAATGCTCAATGATAAGGATTGGAAGGTTAGATTTTTTGCAGTTAGAGGATTACTATACTACAAATCCAATGAAAGCGTGAAACCAATAATAGAAAGATTATCAGACGAAAACATCAATGTTAAAAAACAAGCAATTATCAATCTAGGGTTTATAGATGAACAAGAATCAATTCCCTTTCTAATAGATTTGCTTATGGATGAGAAGTTAGAAATAAGAAAACTAGTAGCAGGATCCCTAAATCATAAAAATTGGGAACCTGAGAATATTAGGGATGATATTTTATTTTCACTAGCTCTGGAAAAAAATATCTACAATTACGAGAAAAGAGAAGTAATTAATGCTTTAATGGAAATAATCAAAGATGAGAAAATGCATAAGACACCCTATATTTTTAAGAAATTCTTTTGGTACCAAGATGAGGGAGCAACTCAGTTTTTAATAGATATGTTACAGGGCAAAGAAGGAAGTATTCTTCGTGAAATTATTGAGACTCTTGGTTATACTAGAGATCACAGAGCAACAGAAGCTCTTTTACCTTATCTTACACATAAGAATCCAGAGATTCGAATTGCGACTGCAAAGGCATTCGGTATGATAAATGATAAGAGAGCCGTTCCTCACCTTATAGAAGCTCTATACGAAGATGATAATGAAGTCCGGTATAACGCTTTAATCGCATTGAGATATATAGGAGATGAGAGAGCTTTAGAACACTATTATCCTCTATTAGGAAATTCTGATGAGAGAATAAAAAAGCAAGCAGGTTTGGCTTTAGATGAAGCAGCAGGAAAGGAACCTTCCATTTATGATATCCCTAGACAGTGGAAATTAGAGCAAGAAGAAAGGGAGAATAGAGATTTAATTCAGTTGCAAAAAATCGAAAAACTACGAAAGAAGGGGAAAGAAGGAGTTCCTGATTTAATAAAGATGATGGACGAAATACTATATTATGATAATCGAGATCGAATTATTGAAATCCTAAAAAAAACTGACTGTAAAGATTATTATTTTGAAATCTTTGAAGAATACAGTCGATATAAATCTGGAAGTTATAGAGTAGACATGATAGAACTTCTTGCTAAAGTAGGTAAGGAAAAGGCAATTGAATCTTTAAAGTTACTTTTAGATGATAGTCATCAAGATGTTCGAGAAACTGCTGTAAAAGTATTGAAAAAATTAAGATGGTCTCCTACAAACGTAGAAGAGAAACTGAAGTTTTTAGCAATAGAAAAGAAATGGAAGCATATGCAAAAAGAATCACCAGAAATTATAGAAGCTATATTCAAAGCATTATCATCTGAGAAAGGTTTTATTAGATTTAGAGGAGCTAAAGCTCTTCAACATGTAGAAGAAAATATAGATGCTGATAGAGTTAAAACCTTTCTAAACGATGAATCAAAAAATATTGCGACAATTATTCTTAATATTCTTCAAAACCTAAACTGGACTCCACAGACCTTTGAGGATGAGGTTCAAATTTCTATCTTAGAAAACAATTTGGAGAAGCAAATCAAGCTTTGCAAAGAGCATTCTAATAGTTTCATAAATTTCTTACTCAAAGGTCCTAATTATTTTCAACAGGCACTTATCTTGGTATTAAGCAATCTTGATACAGAGGATACTTATGAATTTTTAATTAAAAACTTCAATTCAGCAAATCCTTTGGTAGATAAGGGATTTCTTGAAGTAATATTTTCAAGAGATCATCCAGAGAGACTGAACAGTATTTTTAACTGCTTTTTAACTTCATCAGAAATAGGAGAGGATGGGTACTTCTTTCAAGAACACATTGTTAAGTATTTTAGTTGTATAGATGATGAGAGACTAATTGATGTAATATTGGATGATATACAGGACGAGATTGATATACCTCACTATTTTGAAAATTTTGATGAAAAATATCAAAGAAATACTAGAATACTTGAAAGCATATTCAGGAAACTAAATCTCAATTTAGATGGAGAACATCTGTATTATATCTGTGAGCTACTAGAAAGGAAAGGATACAGTAAAGCTAAGATTTTTTGTAAATTAATTCAAGAGGAATAGAATGGTTGTAAGTAAAATAATATTAAAAATATTAGACTGTAAATTGTTAACGTTGCTAATAATCAAAGCTTCTTCAATCTAATCATATAAAGCGCTACTTAAATACATGAATGAATAAGAATAAAGTACAACTTAAAACATTTAGTTATTGTTATGAAGGATGAGGAGACTATCTTCAAAGAATTTTATAATAGTGAAACTGAAAATAGATGGATAAGACTCAATTGGATAAAAGAAAAAGAGAGAGGGTTTAACGTTGAAAATCTTGGAGTATGGAATCATATAAGACTATTATTTCATAATTCTACATTATCTTACGTTTATGGAAATTATCTTGCTTCGATTCTTAGTATTTGTTCTACACTAGAAGCATTTCTAAGCTCGAAAATCAGCTCAAATAAGTTCAATGGCCTTAAGTATTTATCTCAATATATTAAGGATGCACGAGATGATAAGATAATTTCTAAAGAAATTTACGGTGAGTTGAAGAACTTCAATACTACTATTAGAAATAATATAGTTCATCCAAAAGGTCCTATGACAATTAGTATGCTAGGATTCAAGAATGTTCATTATACAGGGAAGAAATCTACATGGGAGAGTCCAAATAGAAAACCAATGCATCCGTTATCTATGCAAGAAGCAGCTGAAAAAGGAATTTTATTATTTCTAAAAACTGTAGCAGAATGGATGAAAAAGCAGAAAATCAAAGAACAATTGAAATAATGTAATAATGGGGGTATCTATTTGAGGTATTTAGAACCTATTAAACGAGTAGAAAAAAAACCTAACAAAACAGGATTTGCTAATTGCAACCTTTGTTATTTGTACCTTTACTATTGTATTGCTTCTGATTTTTGTTGACCTTGAGAGTAATTCTATTGCTATTTTTGCTCTAGTTTCTTTCTCTTTAATTGCTATCTTTTCAGTTATTACCTTTATTCGTGAGTATAAGAAATTTACAACAGAAAAGCACATTGAAACTGCAGAAGAATATTATGAGAAAAAATATGGAAATGGTGAGGAATAGAAAATCCATTTTATTTGATAATCTTAGATTATTATAATTCTAAAACTGCTTTGTTTCTAATGATTTCAATATCTCTTAGCCACATCTGATCACTAAAATCAACTTCCTCAATTGAAGTTGCGGTTGATTTTAGAATTAAGAGCTTTTTCGCTTTAGTATAGACACTTTCCATAGGTCCTACTTCAAGTATATTTGAAATCCCCCAAATTAGGGCCATAACCATGAAGATATCAAGGAAAATATAGAATATTATTGATCCAACAGTCACACCCTCTCCTGAGCGAACGTCAAATAGAGGGGGAAAAATAATTACTATTATACTTACTAGAATCAATCCAATGCCATTTCTCAGATGTTTATCTATATCTTCTTTTGGAGGTTTAAAATTACCTAATACAATTCTAGATATCATTTTCTTAATTGTTTCTGCGCTAACATTTCGTTTGCTAGCAAGATCAAGGAATTTTGCTTCTTTTAAATCTTCGTAGGAATCAATATCTTTTGTTTCCATTCCAAAATTTACTCTTATTCGTAAAGGTACAATTTTATTATTTTTCTTAACAACGATGTTTAGGAAGGGATCCTCTGGATTTGGTTCTCCAGTAATAGCGGCATCATATATACTCAATTTTCCTGGAAAGATTATACTACTTTCTTTTTGCAGTTGACATGCTATCCCAGGCATAAAACCTTCAGAATTAATCAAACCATATGCATTAAATTCAATTTCAGGAGCATTCTCATGACCTATTAGAAGGAATCTGATAAGTAAACCATCAGAAATATATTTACTTGTAATTGGAACCATTGCAAGTTGAAAATCTTCGAAATCTATCCAACAAAGTGAATCTAAAATTTCTTCGTTTGCTTCAGAATAGACTGTTTTGCTTTCCCAGTTGTGAACATTAAGAAAATCATTCTTCTCATTTTTAAGGTCAACTTCTTTCAAAATCTCAGTTGTATCACTTAGCTCGTATACTGTTTGATTATACTGTGCTACTTTCTTTGCTACTTCAGCAGCATGTACGTATAAAGAAGCTGCTTGAGTAATTCTTAACTCTCCCTCCTTTTGACGTCCATATATTCTTATTCTAACGGGCAATATAACACCTTATTTTATTCGAATCACAATATATTGAATTGAGATTACTTAAATTTTTCTCAGAGATGAAAAAGGAAGGTATAAGAAATAATAAAGAGAAGGATTCATCTATATAATAAGTTGTGATAGTTTGAGTAGGCTAGTATGCGAGAAATGCGGTACTTCAGATATTGTTTTTCAAATTAATTTTCACTATATAATTGGATTGATTTTTTATAGTTTTAAGAATGAGAGAGTTCACTTCAGATGTGAAAAACATAAAGGAATTCAAGCTGGTTGGTTTGAAATAGTAATATGTTTATTCTTGGGTTGGTGGGCACCTCATGCTTTTTTGTGGAATATTGAAGCTCTATCAAGTAACTTCAGAGGTGGAATAATTGTAGATGCTAGAGTTAGTTCAGTTGCAGAAATTCAATCTCTAATCGAAGTGTTGGGAGTTAAAGAAATGAGAACAATTGAGAAAACAATTCTAGCAATTCTTGAATACAGAGATAAAGCAATAGAACCATTAATTGAAGCACTAGGTACACATAAGGATTCTCAAGTTAGATTATACTCAGCTTATATATTAGGAGAGTTTGAAAGTTCATTAGCGAAAGAAGGATTAAAGAAAATAGGTTTAAAAGATAAAGATTCAGAAGTTAGAAAACAAGTAATAAAATCTTTGACATTTAAAAAGGAATAAGCTAGACCTATTCCATTTATATTTCTAAGCTATATTGTGATTCTTACTCTTTTGAATCTTCTCTCTTAATAAATGATTCAATATCTTTTGTAATTTGTTTCTCTTTTGTCTCATCATTTGTTAGAATGGCTTTCTCTAATTCATTGGCTAGTTCAGTTACTTCTTTTCCTGTATAATGTTTTACATGTTGCCAGATGCGAACTGCTTCTATTGGAATAATCCATTCATTTTTAGTTACTAGCTTCTCATAGAATTTTATTACAGGTTTTCCTGTAAATTTTTTAGCTTTAAGCCTTGGAAACATGTTATTGAAATCCTCATACCAATTCATTCCCTTGATCTTAGTTGTGCTCTTGAGTGCTTTCCGTACATATCTATCCTCGTAAATCTCTCGACTTATTGCTGTCCCAAATACTCCTACCTCTTTGTGTTTGAATTCATAGTCTTGGTATGCATTTTCTAATACTTGTAGATTGTCTGCTTTGAATTTTACCTCTTGCATTTTTTCTAAAGTAATCATCCATCCTTCAGCGATACCTGCAGTAAGATCCGATTCTATTTCTGAAATAATTGATTCATCAAAATCTCCAATTATAACTAGAACTATTTGTTTCTTACCTTCAATCCGCTTTGGTTTAGTAAGAAAGAAAATAGTATTTTTGTCTTGTATTTTGACTGGAGCGAAGTTTGTCAGATATTTCTTGAGGGCATAAGCTATTTTTCTATAAACATATTTTGCCGCTTGTCTTCTCACATATGTCATAAATTCAACTCTCCTTTTTTCCGATTCTATTAATTATATTAAAATTACTTTTTAAATATAGTGAAGAAAAATCGATGAAAATTCAATTTCCTTATGCTAAACCGGGTTTTTATTTCCTCCATTTTAATGATAGTTCTGTATAGTAGACAGAATCGAAGGAAGAAAAAAGGACTTTAGTTAATACCTTTTAACAAAACGTTAATCTTTATTTGTTTTTCTAGATTACCGCATCAATAATAGTAACATAATGTAATGAAGCTCCTACAATTATCAAAACATGGAATATGTCATGAAATACAAATACACCTGGGAAGGGTTTCTGTTTGTTAATTGCATGGAAAATTGCTCCTATTGTATATGCTAATCCTCCGAAAAGAACAAGTAAAAAGACTCGAAGGGGAAATTCTTTGAACATATAATCTATTCGAATTGCTATCATCCACCCCATTGCTAAGTAGATTCCAACATCAAGCCAGGTAGGAACATTTACTGCAAGAATTTTGAGTATTGTTCCAAATGCAACAAACCCCCATTGCAGTGAGATTATTATCCATCTAAAGTTTCCAGATAAATATAAGTAAGAAACGATAGTGTATGAACCTGCAATCATGAAGTAGATAGCTATGTGATCTAACTGCCTCCAAAACGAAGTTCCATCACCTTCTTTTTTTAGAGTGTGAAAGACTGAGCTTCCTGTAAACATAAAACAGATACAGAAAGAATAAGTTATACTTACTGCTAAAAGAGCATTATCTTTTCTTGTTATGTAAATTAGATAAATTGAACCTATAATTGCAAATACTAAACCTACATAATGAGAATAAGTAGCAAATCTTTCAGTGGGTATTGGTTTGCGGAGATTCATACGGTTGGTCGAATGAATCTATCTCACTTATAATAATATGTGTGATACTTGATGATTTAACGAAATGTTTATCTTTAGTAAAATCTTCAATTTTTCTGTGAATTTATTTTAATAACAAAAGTTATATACTCGTTTTGAGTAAAAATGAGTGAAAAGTAATTTGCTTTCAAATTAATGATTTGAAAATGTGAAATAACTATATAATATTGAAAAGACAAAGGTGTAAAAGAAAATGAAAGCTGTTATTCTTGCTGGAGGAAAAGGTACTGATTTGTTTCCTTTAACCCAAACAAGACCAAAGCCTATGATTACTTTACTGGGAAAACCTATTCTTCAGTATTTAATTAAAGAGTTAAAAGAGATTGGTTTAACTGACATATTGATTGTTACTGGTTATAAGGGAGAACAAATTAGTGATTATTTCAAAAAAGGGAGCGATTTTGGTGTTTGTATTCACTATTCAGATCAAGGAGAAAATGAAGGAATAGAAGCTGCGCTCTTAGCTGCTGAAGATTTTGTTAAAAATGAAAGCGAATTCTTACTACTCTTCGGAGATGTTGTTTCAGAGAAGGGATTGATGCAACGTGCACTGAATGCTTTTGAGAACACTCAAGCTGATATGACCATGACTCTTACTCTCCAAGGAGATACTGGAGATTTCGGTATTGTTGATATTGATTCAATGGGGATGGTTAAGAAGGCAGGTATCAAGAAAGCTGAACCAAAGACTCAAAGTAATTATGTTGATGCTGGATGTTTTGTAATTAGAACAGATATCCTAGAAGAGATAAAAAATAAGGCAACTTTGAGTCAAGCGATAAATAATAGAATTGAAAAGGGAGATAAAGTAGCAGCAGCTATTTGGGAGAAAGCTTGGATAGACATAGGAAAACCATGGAACATTATTGAAGCTAATAAATTATTACTTTCCAAACTTACAGAATCTAGAATAGCAAAAGATGTTTACATACCTACCAACGTTGAGATAAAAAATGCTGTAATAATTGGTGAAAATACCGAAATCAGTTCTGGAACAGTCTTAAATGGCCCATTATACATTGGACCAAATAGTTATGTTGGAAATAACGTTTTAATTAGAAATCATTGCTCTATTGGGAAGGGATCGATTGTTGGTTTCGGTAGCGAAATCAAGAATTCCGTTTTATTTGATGAATCTAAAGTATATCGTCTATGTTACGTAGGAGACAGCGTTATTGGTCAGAATAGTGTTCTTTCTTCTGGGGTGATTACTGTGAACACGGAAACACCAAGAAAAGAAGTAACAATGAACATAAATGGAGAAAAAGTAAATACAGGTTTAATGAAACTTGGTGCCATTGTGGGAGATAATTGTGAAATAGGCGTTAATACACTAATACTTCCCGGTCGAAAAATTGCATCTGGTTCATCAATTCCTCCAGGATCAATAATTAAAGAAGACTCTTAGTT
>JAGLTB010000164.1 GCA_023270155.1 Candidatus Heimdallarchaeota archaeon
TTTGAGGAGTCTTTCTTTGGTTTTACTGGTAGTTTTTTAGGAGCTGGAATAGTGTCAACATCTATCTGTTTTCCAGGTGTAACCAAACCTCTTGTGTCTGATAGTACTCCTTTTGTTTTAGTTTCTATGGGTTGTATTTTTGGTACAACAGCTGTTTTTGATTCAATCTTCTCTACACTTTCTTCAATAGATGAATCTGTGATAATTGGTTCAACCTGTTGTTTTACTTTTGGCACAGTTACGATCGAATCCACTTCAGGAGTTATGGATGATTCAGAATCAACAACTTCAATGTCCATTTGCACTCCATCTATCTCCATTTCTACAGCTTGAGCATCTTCACTAAGTGCTTCTACTACTCCCTTTTCAAAATCAATTCCTTCCTCCTCATCTAGTTCGATTCCAAATACTTGCTCATCATCTAGTTTGATTCCAATTACTTGCTCATCATCTTGAATACCTACTGTTTCAGCTACAGGTGTAGGAGTAATAACAGGAACTAATGATATAGGTTCAAGACCAGTTGGAATGTTTAATATATCACTACTAGTTGTAATTAGTTTCTCAAATAACTTATTTGCTCCAGATTTCCAACTTATAATATTTGTTTCCTTGTTATAACCAAAATTAATATCGTTCACACAAAACCTTTGCAATCCCTCTGCTGAAGTTTTGTTAAGTGAAGCTAGATTGATTTTTTTCTTCTGACTAGAAAGACCTAATTCACTTATTAATTTGATTTTCTTCCTATCAGCGTTTGTCAGAAGACTAAGTAGTGATACTATGATAACTATACTACCTACGGGCAAAATATACTCTTGAGCAAAGATGTCTGAAAGAAGAAAAGACAATGCAATGAATGTCCCACCAGCAAGAATTCCAAGAATTTTCAAGAGAAGAAGTATGATACTATCTTTCCGATAAACATTGGGACCAAATATGGAGTAATACACCCAGTAATTCAATGATCTAGGATCAACATAAGCTCTAGATAACATCCCCAAATAATTGCTACGTTCAATCTGAACATCCTCTAAAATGTCCCGAATCTGTGAATATTCAATATGAGTAGAAACATATTCTTTCGGTGTTCTAGTTTTCTTTTTGCTGACTATGAGCTGGAAATAATTCTTTCCTTGTTTTATTGAACTCTTAAAAACGATATCTCTCACATAAACTTCTGAAGAATGAATTTTGAGTGTATCAATGTAATTTAGCTTTTCTAGCTTATTTAAGTCACTGAACCAACCAGTAATGCTAAAATACACTGATAAATCAAGAGGAGCATCTCCTGTATTAGAAATAAAAACACGGACGATTCCTCTTTTGTTTTCAGGTATCTGATCTACAATTGGAAGAATAAGAATTTTGATTCCATCTTGTTCTTGAAAATCTAAATTTTCTAGAAGGATTTGGTCTATATCCTTATTATGAATAAATTCCGGAATGAATTTTTTAGCAAAAACTGGTATCTCCTTTAATTCATTACTCATGATACTCATGTATTGATTATATTTTCTATTTAAAAAAGTAACTGGATAATGCAATCATTACTCAATGATTTTAGTAACTCTGAAATTTCTACATATTATTTTGCTAGTACAAAAAAAATCTTTAAGTAGAATCCAATGTAAATTAATAATGGGATTATTTTGATTGCTGAAGAATTCGATCTTCCAAATGAGTTTACTCGATATCAACAATTCATACGTGAAGATTATGAGAATTTCTTTCCAGTTTTCAAAAG
>JAGLTB010000165.1 GCA_023270155.1 Candidatus Heimdallarchaeota archaeon
TAGCAAGTTCAGCTAGAACCCAAGAAAACAAGAGAATGATGTATAATCAAATTGCCATGATAGGTTATTTTCTTCTTTCTCAATATAAAAAAGTTTTAACATTCCCTATACCTGAAACTAATTTTGAAACTGTGTATTATAGATTTAAATCCGCTAAATTCGTAGGTGATAAAACAACAGTTTCAGCTCTACTCGCTAGTTCTTTGGGGATGTTAGCCGATTTGAAGAAAACCAATCCAATGGTTCACAGAGCTTTCTCTTCTATCATGTCATTGGAAATAGCAACTAACAACTATGACAACGTTTCAGTTCAAAAATATGCAAATCAGTTTAAGAATATGTTATTTGACACTGTTCTGATTCAAGAATTCCCTCTATTGACTATGCAAGTAGTAAGTGATTTAGCTTATAGAGAATTCAGAACAGGTGACTCTGCATTTGCAGGCTGGTTGGAAATCTACAAGGAACTCGCTGAAGCTCTTAACATGGATACTAAAAGACTTGATTGTTACACAATGTTAGGCGGACTTTACAGATACAAAGGACTCTTAGAAGATGCATTCGAATATTATGAGAAAGCATTTGATATTGCAGAGAGGATAGGAAATAAAGAGTTCGTAGCATCTTTGATAGCTAATCTTGCAGATTTAGAACATACTAGAGGTAATCTCGATAAAGCACTAGAATTGTGCCAAGAGGGATTAAAAGATCCTGAAATTTCGAACTCAAAACCATCACTGTATATTAACATGGGTGAAGTTTTGATAAAGAAAGAAGATTATGAATCAGCAATTGAGAATCTTGAAAAAGCAAACATATTGACAAATAATCAATCCCCAATTTCAAATCTCTTATATGGATTCGCTCTTACTAAATTGCCTGGTAAAGGAAATTTCAGCGAAGGAATTAAACACCTTGAAAAGGGAGGACATCTTAGTGAACAAACTAAGAACCAGAGATGGATTGCAGCTTATCATTTCTTGATGGGACGAGTTTATCTGGACATTTATGATCTTTCTTCTGCTATTGATTCTTTGGAAAAATGCTACTCAATTGCTATGATAAGTGAGTTTCAATATGCATTATTATCACAATTATATCTAGCTCAAACATATCTCCACCGTTTCAGAATTTCACAATTAGATGATGATCTTTCCAAATCAGAGAAATATCTAGCTAATGTAATCACTATATGTCAAGAACAAGATCTACAGATTCTAGCAGATGTATTATTCATCAGTGGTCAGATTTTAGTTGCATTAAACGAAATAGTAGATGCAGAATTTCTTTTCAATCAAGCTAGAGATTTAGCGGAAGAAGCTGAAAATGAGTTTCTAGAACTAAAATGTGATGAAAGTATAAACAAAATCAGAAATAACGAAATAGGACAACCAATGGAAATAATTACTGAAATAACAGATATAATTAACCAACTCTCAAGAAAATCTTATTTCAAAAAAACTGAATGTATACCTAGAATCTATTTTATCAATATCTTTACTACTGAAGGGAAAATAGTTTATTCCAGAAGATTCGATGAAGAAAAACCTCTTGATCAGATTTTGGTCTCAGGGCTTTTATCAGCAATAAGAACTATGTCTTCGGAAGTATTTGGTTCAGGATTAAGGGGAATAGATTTTGAAGGTAAAAAATTATTGGTGGAGAGTTATGGAAAATTCTGTGGAATTCTTGCAAGTGATAGAGATAGTTTTAACGCAAGAACAAAATTGATTGATTTCATAAAAAGATTTAATCAAAAATTCGAAGCTTTTGAAGGTAAATTAGGAAAAGAAGATATTCAAAATGAGATTCAGAAAGAAGCAGATCAAATGACTGAATATATTTTTGAAAAATCACTTATCTGTGACTAATAGAATAAACAAAATACTTTTACATGAATTCGTTTTTCCTTTATCAATGAGTTCTTCTTTAAGTAAAACTTCACAATTAATTTATCT
>JAGLTB010000166.1 GCA_023270155.1 Candidatus Heimdallarchaeota archaeon
ACGAGAAAACAATTTTCTTACCCCCAGTTATGAAGGCATTGGAAATTGGTTTACTTCCATTATTAGCTGGTGATATACTCTTCACTGATATTGAATCATTCACAATCTATAGTGGTGATTTACTTATTGAACTTCTGGCACAGAATTTTGACGTTGGTCGTGTCATCTTTTTAACAGATGTTGACGGTTTAATGATTGCTGATTCCACTTCTAATTCAGCTACACTACTAGAAATTGCGAATTTTGAAGAATTTAACAATATTGAACCTGCTAATTATTTCTCTGAAGAAAAAGCAGACGTTACTGGTAGTATGATTGGCAAGATTAACACCATTAAAGCTATTCTCAATCATGTGGATGAGGTCATTATTGTTAATGGCAATTACCCCGAGAGAGTTCAGAAAATACTTGAAAATAACAGAACAGTCTGTACTATAATAACAGGGAAAAAATCTACAAAAAGATAAGTCTTTTAAACTCAATATAGATTTTGTTTATACCTAATGAAGGCACTTTTTGGTGCCCGAGGTGATATAAAATGTATAAAAAGTTTGATATTCCTGAAGAAGTAATTAAGGAGTCTTTGAATATTTTAGAGACTGCATCAAAATCTGGAAAAATTAGAAAAGGAACAAATGAAGTTACAAAAGCCATAGAGCGTAACACTGCAAAATTAGTTTACATTGCAGAAGATGTAACCCCACCTGAGATAGTAATGCATCTGCCATTGCTATGTGAAGAGCATAAGATTTCTTTCACATTTGTAGCAACAAAAGATGATTTAGGTAATGCAGCTGGTCTTAAGGTAGGTTCAGCTTCAATTGCAATAGTCGATGCTGGTGAAGCAAAAAATGCTTTGAAGGGGTTAAGTAGCAAATTAGACGAATTCAGAAAGTAGATTAGGTGAATTTAATGTCAAAATCTAGAAGCGATGACGAAGCTATTCCCGCAGAAATTATTCAAGTTCTTGATCGAACAGGAAGTGTAGGAGAAGTAACACAAGCTAGAGTTAAAGTCCTAGAAGGTCGAGACAAGAATCGTATTCTCACTCGAAATCTGAAAGGTCCCATCAGAAAAGGGGACATTATAATGCTTAGGGAAACAGAGAGAGAAGCAAAGAAGATACGAAGAAGGTAAGTGATAAACAATGTCAAGAAGATTAAGAAAATGCTCATTCTGTGGAAAAGAAATTGAAACTGGAAGAGGCATGCTATTTGTTCAAAGAGCAGGTTCGGTGCTGAATTTTTGCTCCAATAAATGCAAAAAATCTCAAATTAAGCATAAAAGAGACCCAAAGAAATTAAAATGGACTGAAAGGTACGAAAGAAAAATTATGTAATTATCTTCCTTTACCTACCTCTTTTTATTTATTCTCAAAGAATTTTTTTCATTTTTATTGTTCAAAACAATTAATTTTTAATCTCCATCAAAGAAGTTCCTTAATTATAAGGTGAATAAGAGTGGAAAAAGAATTTGTCATGATTAAACCCGATGGAATACAAAGAGGATTAGTTGGAGAAGTAATAAGAAGAATAGAGAAAGTAGGTTTAAAGATTATAGCAATGAAAATGATTCAAGTAACAAAGAAACAAGCTGAGCAACATTATGCTATTCATGAAGGGAAACCATTCTATGAGGGATTACTTGAATATATTACAAACGGGCCAGTAGTAGCTATGATAGTAGAAGGAAAAGAATCTGTAAAATTAACAAGAAAAGTAGTTGGAGCCACCAATCCAATTGATGCAGAACCCGGGTCTATTAGGGGTGATTATGCATTGGAAATAGGTAGGAATATCATTCATGCCGGTGATACACCTGAAAATGCAGTAATCGAGTATAAGATTTACTTTACTGAAGAAGAAATTCTCAATTACGAAAAAATAGATGCAAAATGGTTATACGAGTAAAGTATTGAAAATTCCGTATTTCCTTTTTCCAAATATAGTAGTTTCTAAATTTCGTTTGAATCAATGTCTTTTTATTTCAATTATCTCGAAAACTTTATAGAATAACTAGTCCATAAATTCTATTCATAATCAAACAATAGAACAAAGGAGATTATCATGTCCAGAGTTGTAGATGAGAAGAGTGGAAAAAGAATACGTAGTCCTATTG
>JAGLTB010000167.1 GCA_023270155.1 Candidatus Heimdallarchaeota archaeon
AATGCCATTGATGCATTCGTGACTCCAGGCCATGCACCATTATCTAACTGAAATGAAAAAAGGTATTCAGCTGCTTTTTGAATAACAGGGTGTTTCTTATCAAGTCCTAAGTATGCTAACCTACAAAGGGCTTGGGAAGTGTTTAGAATAGGATTAGCCATAGTCAATCCTAAACTGTCAACTACGTTCCATGAACCATCCCTTTGCTGGAATTTGTGCAAATCCGAAATAAGTGGGTCTTGTTGTTGTAGCTTAATTAGTTCTTGAACTTCATTATCATCTTCTCCTTTATTCAATAATTCCTTAAGAACTAAAAGACGAAGCGAAGGAGAAGAATCTCCTAGAAGTAAAGGTATCCAGGTCATAGATTTCCCTCCAAAGTATTTTTGATATAGGGAGCAGTAGGAGTATTGAGTTTTTCAAATTCCTCTGGAACACCTACAGCTACTAAATGACCACCTTCAGGACCCCCAACTGGACCAAGTTCTATGAGATAATCACAAGCAGCTAAAACATGTGGATGATGTTCAACAACAAGAACAGAATTACCATTATCAACAAGTCGTTGTAAAACATCAATTAGTCTTTCCACATCTTCTAGATGTAGTCCAACTGTTGGTTCATCTAATATGTAAAGTGCTCCTTGCTTAGCTTTTTTGCACAATTCTTTTGCGATTTTCATCCTCTGTGCTTCTCCTCCTGATAGGGTATATGATGGTTGATTCAAAACTAAGTAACCTAATCCTACGTCTATAGCAGCTCTCATGTATCTTGCAATTGTTGTATCCTCTTCTTTGAATAAAATGTAGATTTCTTCCAAACTTAAAGATGATAATTCTGGTAGAGAATGTCCTTTTAGTTTAACGTCCCATGTTTCAGGAGAATATCCAGTGCCTTTGCATATCTCACACATCGAATTAACTGAAGGTAGAAAACCCATTTCAGTTCGTATAACACCTCTCCCTTTGCATTCGGAGCAGGCTTTTTTGAAATCGTCAGCTTTCATTTCTAATGCTTCAGCTTCTTCACTTTCCGAAAATAGCCTTATCAATGGATTGATCAAACCAAAATATCTAAGAGGACTGTAGACTTTCCTTTTTGATTGATCTATTAAGAGAGCTTGTTTTGGTGCATTTTCAATTGCTTTATGTTTTCCAGGATCTCTTCTTCTACTTCCAAGTGATGATGTGTGTTTTTCAGGAGTAAGAGCAATGCCTAGTGTATCAAAAATGAGAGAACTTTTACCTGAACCGGAAACTCCACAGATTCCTGTTAAAACTCCTAACGGAATTGTAAAATCTTCACCTTTCAGATTGTTCTCTCTTGCACCTTTAATTGTTAGCCAATCTGTAGGTTGCCTTCTACCAGAAACTAGTTTCTGTTGACCTTTCGCTTTGTATAATGATTCTGTTTTCTTTTCTCCTTTCAACCATTTAGCAGTTAAAGTATTTGCAGAGAGAATTTCATCTATTTTCCCTTGAGCTACGATTTTTCCTCCCTTAACACCAGGTCCTGGACCCATATCTACTATGTAATCAGCAACTTGGATAATTTCAGGGTCGTGTTCAACAACTATGACTGAATTTCCATTGTTCCTAATCTCTTGAAGAACTTCAACCAATGCTTTGACTTCCGATGGGTGTAAACCTCTACTTGGTTCGTCTAGAAGAATTGTGAGAGATGTTAAACCGCTTCCTAAGGCAGTTACTAGTCTAAGTCTTTCTGATTCGCCTGTTGAAAGAGTGTAATTTAACCTATCTGCGCTAATGTAACCTAATCCTACCTTGATGAGATAATTTAATCGTAATTTTATTCTCTCCCAATACTGTAGTAAATAATCTTGGTTCTTGAAATCCTCTTTTTTTAGACTATTGAGAACATCCAATAATTCCTTGAAGGTTAACTGCTTAAGTTCATGTATATTCTTTCCATTAAGTGTAATTGTAAGATAGTCATCTCTTAGTTTTTGACCATGACATTGATCACAGATATGACGATCTGTGTAAGTTTCATACAAGTCACCAAATTGGAAGAAGCTAGATCCCCACTCATTGAAGGGCCCCCACCATCTATTTTTCCCCTTTGTTTTACTAACGGATCTTGTTTCGTATTCAAACTCAAAAATCTCTTGAGTTCCATAGAGGAAAGTATTTTGAGCATCTTTAGACATTTTATTCCATGGTGTCTTTTCTGGATCATATCCATATTTTTCTGCCATTGCTCTAAGTATATAATAGGGGTGATTGTATTGCTTACAATAATAACCAAAAGGCCAAAAACCAGGAGAATACATAGCTCCTCCACAAATAGGTTTGTCTGGATGTATTATGAGTTTGTCAACATTCGGAAGTCCATAACTCCCAATCCCCTTACATTTTGTACAGTGTGACTGTAAATTTAAAGGAGAAAGAAGTGATGGTGTAACAGTTATCTCTTCATTACATTTTTTGCAGTATAACCTCTCCTCTTCTCTAAGCATTTGTTCTCCACAGCTAATACATATCTTTTCTCCAAAATACGCGACCAAATTCAGAAGATATTTATTGATTCCACTCGCATTTCCAACATTATATCTTGGATCTATTCTCCAGGAATAATAGACACCACCGACTCGAGTATTAGCGGTGACTCCCAATCCTGTTACAGAATCAACAGGAGCTTCTGGTCCTTCTTTGGTACTTTGTCTTTCATATATTGAAAGGCTTTCAAGGAATCTCCTTCGAGCTTCTCGTTCAAGTACATCTGTTACTAAACTTGATTTTCCTGAACCCGAGACTCCGGTTACCACAGTAAGCTGTCCTTTAGGAATTTTCAGGCTTACATTCTTCAGATTATTTGCTCTTGCTCCCTTTATAGAGATTGAATCTGATTTGTAGTGAGGTTCTGGGTGAGAAATCTTATCAGGAGCAAAATCCTGTTCCTCTCTTAACGCTTTAGCTGTTAGTGATTTCTTGTTTTTCACTATATCCTCAAAAGAACCGGAAAAAACCAACTTTCCTCCTTTCGGTCCTGCTCCTGGACCTAAATCGATTATCCAATCAGCTGCTCTAATGATGTCAGTATTGTGCTCAACAATAATTACCGTTGCTCCAGCTCTAGCTAAACGATCGAGCACAACTAGTAAACCTGCAATGTCGTTAGGGTGTAAACCTGTTGAAGGTTCATCAAGTAACAGAAGGTTTTTCGATAGATCCTTTCTACCTAAGTATTTAGCTAATTTCACTCTTTGTGCTTCCCCACCTGAAAGTGTGGGTGATGCTTGACCTAAATGAAGGTAACCTAGACCAATGTCGATAAGTGCATGCAGTATTGTTTTAGCTTTCTTACGATTGCTTTCAGAAAGATATTTACTTTCAAGAAGTAAAGGCGCTGCTTCCTCAATGCTTAACTCAAAAAAATCTCCAACACTAAGACTTCTTCCATTGAAGTCTATTTTCACATCAAGTACTTTTTCTTTGAAGCGTTTACCTTGACATAAGTCACATGGTAACCAAATTGGTGCAATATAAGGTAGTTTGAACTCCTCAGCGCCTAAACCTTCACATTTTGTACATCTCCCCTCTGGTCTGTTAAATGAAAAATGTGAAATAGAGAAATCAGAGGCTTCTGCAAATAAATCTCTAATAATGTCTGAAAGTTTTGTATAGGTAGCGGGATTAGATCTCGGATTTCTACCAATAGGACTCTGATCAACTAAGACAGGTTTGATTTCTAGAGTATCAATCTCTTCACAACCGATTGGCTCTTTGTTTTTTAGTGATTCATACAAGATGTGCTTAACAAGCGTACTCTTACCTGAACCCGAGACTCCTGTAACAACTGTAATCCTTTCTAAAGGGAACTTAACTGTGATGTTCTTGAGATTATGAAGGTAAGAGTTTTTTATTGTGAAGAAATTTCTCGCTTCATCTCTTAAATCTGGAATAAGTACTAATTCTCTGAAACTAAAGAATCTACCCGAAGCACTCTCCTCCTTCCATAAATCAGCAGTCAAGCCATTAAATATAATTTTTCCTCCCTCTTTACCAGCTCCTGGTCCAATATCAATAGCATTGTTCGCTACTGCTGCAGCTATTCTGTCATGTTCAACAAAAACTACTGGACCAGCTAAATCTCTAAACGCAGGAAGAAATTTCGTTACATCATGTGGGTGTTGACCGATTGTAGGTTCATCCAGAATATGCAACATATCTTCCAGTTTACTTGTAAGGATAATCGCTAACCTAACTCTCTGACTCTCTCCTCTGCTCAATGTGGGCGATGGTCTATTTAATTGTAAATATCCTAATCCCACTCTCTTAAGTGCGTGTAATCTTTTTTTAATTTCTTCTTCTAATCTTTTTGCAGTTTTTGGAAAGAAAGCTTGCTCAAATTTTTCTGCGAGCTCCTCTACAGATAAAGCAAGTAATTCAGGCAGAACAAGACCTTCCCATCTAACTGATGAGGCTTCAGGATATAATCCCGTGCTGTTACATTCATTACATCCTTTTCCATCACAATGTTCACACTTCATGTGAAAATATTTTGATTCCAAATCACCAAACCAATAATCACAATTTTTGCAGATTGGACGATTTGTAAGTATCTCTTTTTTTTCTCTAAGCTTGATAACAATTAGATTCCCTCCTAATTCAAACACATCTTGAATTACATCTCTTATCTGCTGAGAACTAGCTTCTTTGGTTAGTTCTGCTACTTTGATTTCTATAGTATGGTTTTTCTCAGGATTGAGTTTTTTGTTATCCCACTCCTCACCATCAACAATAATTGATTCTGAATCAAATCTTTCTGTGAGCATACTCATGAGAGTTCTATGACTCCCCATCGAAGATCTTGCCAAAGGAGAAAAAACCTCTATAGAGCTTTTTTTTAGTTTGTTCTTTATAATGTCAATAATAGCATCATCAGAGTATACAACCAAGTTTTCGCCACATTGAGGACAAAATCGTTCTCCATGAGTAGTATAAAGGATTCTAAAGAAAGGATGTAATCCAGAAGCAGTTGCAAGAGTGGAGAGTGGATTGCGATTTAGAACATTCTGATCTACAGCTATAGCTGGATTAAGATTAGATATATTTTCCACATTGGCTTTAGGTAATCTGCCAAAAGAACTAGGAGTAAAAGCATCAATATAACGTCTTCT
>JAGLTB010000168.1 GCA_023270155.1 Candidatus Heimdallarchaeota archaeon
GAAACTTATAATTACAAATAGAAATAGTCTTTTATCAAAATTAATGTCCTTTCTTAAGAAAAAGATAGAGAACAATCCGATTGGAAGGAATATCAACATTACACCAAGACTTGAAAAATAAACCATTCCCAGTGAAATAATTTGTGCTGTTGTATTTCCATTATCTGATATAGGAGACCACATTGACACATCAAAATCTGGTGTTATTATAAAACCAACAACTAGCATTCCGATTGCTAAGAGTAAAAAGAAAACCTCCGTTATTCGATTTTCTATGATCTTCCGCGCAAATGGTTTAATTCTCTTTGACGTTACAATTATTTGAAAAACAAAAGGAACTAGATAAAGTAAATACACAACTGAAATTCTATAACTTAACACCATTAAAGTGGAAATTACTAATAGCTTAATTATTGAGAAAATTGTGTTCTTTGTACTCTCTTTGTTTTTAAGTTTCAGAAGGTAATAGAGAAACCAAAATGACAAAGCCAATAGTACACCTCTTGGGTGAAGGGAAAAGCAAGTATAATTGTAGAAATCCTTACTTCCAAATAAAACCATTATAAGAAACAAATTTCTAAAAATCTCTTTTTTAAAAAGTAAACTTGAAAGCTTATATGCGCCAATTGCACATATCATTGTCAACAAGAGATCTATAATAACTACTGAGATTGATAATGAGATATTTATCGAAAGCAATCCTGCTAATAATAAAGGAAGTGCAATCGGATATTGAGAAAATGGGTAGAAACCAAAGTACGAAAGAGGGTGAATAAGCCATGTTTGATCACTAACTAAAGCTCCATTATTAATTGCAAAAGCCATCCAAATAACTTCAAAGCCATCATAACCGTATATATATGGTAGTTTAGGAATGCGTAATAAAATGCTCAGGAACCCTATAAATAGTGGTAAAAGCCATCTGGAAAATTTTCTAATCTGTTCCTCTTTCTTTTCCACCATACGCGAAAAACCCTTTTGAATCTTATAAATTTGCTTATCGTATTTCGTACATTTAACTGTTTTTTTTAAAAATAATATCTTCTTCTACCGAAATCATTAAAAAATAAAGAGACAGTCATGATACG
>JAGLTB010000169.1 GCA_023270155.1 Candidatus Heimdallarchaeota archaeon
AGGAGAATTTATTATTTTGCCTTGTAAATCAGAGAATAAGTTATTTAATTGAAGCCATATAAGAAAATCTAATAATTAATTAGTAAGAAAAAAGGTGTTCAAAAATCTAGTTTCAAGAAAAAATGATAATTAAATTCTCTGAAAAACAGCTTAAACAATTCAATGAATGTGTAGATAGATTGTTGTTATAGTCTTCTCAATCTTTTTGGAATACAATAATAACTGAATACAATTTTTTCCCATTCCTCTGATGAATTTTGTTTCACTTTCTACATTCTAAATGAAACATCTCTTGATATAGATAAAATAACTAGTTGATCTTGAAGTTTGATAACGTGTGCATTTATTTCTACTGGTATTTCCTTTCCATTTTTAGCAATAGAAATAATTTCAAATGTTTTTTCTTTTTTCTCAAGTAATTCCTTCATTAGTATAGGTATTCTATGATATTGTTCAGGTTTTGTAATTTCTTGTAGAGTCATTTCCAATAATTCTCTCTTTGAATAACCTAATCTTTTACATGCTTCAGCATTCACATCAATGAATTTTCCTATTTCACCATCATCAGTGATATTTACTAGAAATAATGCATCACTAGCTTTATCAAACAACAATCGATATTTTTCTTCACTCTCTTTAATTGTTCTTTCAGTTTTTTTCTTCTCTGTCACATCGACAATGCTCTCTATCATTTGGGTAACTTTGCCATTTTTGTTAATTATTGGTGAGCAGTGAATTTCAACAAATATGGGATTCAAATTTTCATCATAATGAATATGATCAACACTCATTGGTTGTTTTGTTTCTTTTATTATTTCAAGCGGACAAATTTCTGTTAAACTGCTACATTTTGAGTCTCTTTTATGAGTTAGTTGATAACATTTAGTATTCTCTTTAATTTCCCCTTTACATGCTTCTTTGTTGGCAAGTTGAACAGTAAAATCATCTGCATTAATTACAAGAAATGGATATGAAAGAGATTCAATGACTGAATTCAAATATTTGTTTTGTAAATCAATCTGTTCCTTATCTCGTTCACGATCAAGAGAAATTGCATAAATTGCAGCTAACCTTTCAATTATTTCAAGATCCTTCTTATTATAGTCTCTTTTAGGATTAGCTAATGATATTTGTCCCACAAGTTTATCTTCTATTAGAGATGGAACAGATAGAAATTTCTCTATAGGAATATGTCCCTCAGGTGTTCCTATAAATTCTGGGTGTTGTATAGGAGAGTTTGTTAAAAGGGATTTCTTATTTTTAAGAACCCAACCCCATATTCCAGTAAATTTATTAAAAACTGCTCTTTTATCTGGAACTTCACAAACATCCCAAATTTCTTGAGTTAATGTTGTTGCATTAAGATAACCAGTGTTTTGATCAATATATCCGACATAACCAAATTCACTTGTAGTTAACATCTGTGCATATTTCAATACAAGATTTGAAATTTCTTCAATTGAAGTTGGTGCTAAAAGTTGAGCTGAAAGAATAGAGACAGCTGCATTTATATCTACTTCCCTTTCTAAGGATTCTTCCGCTTTCTTTCTTTCTCTGATATCTCTTGCAATAGCTAAAATTACTTTATTTTCCTCAAGCTGAAAAAGAGTTGAATTAAATTCTATAGGTATTTTTTCCTTATTCTTGGAAACCAAACACCCTTCACCTCTTGCTTTTCCTGATTCTTGAAGTTCTTGAATATCTTTTCTAAGTACTTTGAAATCATCTGGATCAACAACTTCATTGATACTTTTTTCTAGCAGTTCCTCTCTAGTATATCCTAGTGTTTCACAAGCAACTTTGTTCACTTCAATAATATTCTCACTTGTTCCATTGGGCAAAAAAGAAAACAAAAATATCAAATCTCTTGCATTTTGAAATAATTCTCTATATTTCATCTCACTTTTGGTAAGAGCATTTTGTAATATACTCTGTTGAGTTATATCTGTAAGAGTGATAATGCACTTCTTTACTTTATCAATATATCCTATTTTCAATTCGACATACTTGTGTTCATCAGCTCTTTCAATAAAAACAGCATTGAAGGTGTTTTTTCTGGATGATTTTGAAAAAGAAAACAGCTTTTCAGTTGGAAGCTCCTCACCCAAATAGTTTTTCTTGATAAAATCAGTAAATTTTTTTGAAACAATCTCGTAACTTGAATATCCAAAAGTTTCTAAAAATGCTAAATTTGCTTCATGTATTGTAAAATCCTTATTAACAATCAACATAGGAGAATTGGAGTTCATAAAAACATCAAGATATAATTGATTATCATCTTTTATCCCTTTTTCTTCAATTATTTCTTCTTTGAATATAGATTCTTCTCCTACTTCTTTCGCAATAGCTAGCTCAACTATTCCTTCTTCCGATGAAATCAACAGAGAGTTAAAGTTCAAGTTGATTTCTTTTCTGTCTTTGCCTACACATTTTAGTGAGTATAGTACCTGTTTTTTTTGTAAAATCTCATTATTTTTTTCTAATAATACTTTTTCACTTTCTTCATCAACTATGTCAAATAAAGACATTGAAAGGAATTCTTCTTTTGTAAATCCTAATTTTTGACACGCAACATCATTAACTTCAACAAACAGACCCGGAAGTTCCCTTTTTGAAGTTTCTAATATGAAAATCAAGTCATCAGTTTCAAGGAAAGCTCTAGGAAACTCCAGTTTTTCTTTATATGTTTCTTTAAGTATCTCTTTTTCAAATTGAATTTTATTTACGAATAGGTAACTGAATAGGATATTGCTTTTTAAATCACATAAACAATGTCTTACAATCGAAGTAGGGATAACTGTATCTTTTTTTCTGATTAAAGGGATGTTTAATGATTGTAGAATTATATCACTTGAGCAGGTTTTTAAGATTTCCACTAAATCAAGTTGATATTCAGGATGGGTGATTTTTTCAATGAAATTTACTTTCTTAAGCTCATCTTTGTCATATCCAATTAATTCTGAAAATGATTCATTGCTCATTATAATATCTCCTAAAGGATTTAAAACACAGTAAGGTAAAGATGTTTGATTTAGAAGGGTTGTAGCATGTCGTTGTTGTTCGATAATATATGGAGAAAGAAGAAAAGGACTAAGAAAATCAATTTGATTTTCTTCTTTACTATTTTCTTTTTTTTCTTCATTATCTTTTATCTTTTCTTTCTGCTTATGTTTCATCATCATGAACCTCGCAGGAATTTTCAATCCTAAACATTATATATGCATAAATTTCAAGAATAATTATTTTCTAACATCATATTATTTTCCCTCATCACTGCATTCAAGTATTTAAATGTATTTATGTTCTTTGGTGATAAATTCAGATAAAGAAAGGGTTTTAGAGAAACTCTTAGCTTGCTGGAATTCATTCAGTGTAATAATAACTGAAAAAGATGTAAAAAAGAGGACAATAGATTCTATTATCTCAAATCTGGAAACTGTAAAACTACGAGATCAAATTATAAAAATAAGTGGTATTTACAATTCAATATCTTCTGAAGCAAAACTATTGATTTTATTGATTTTATATCAATTTAATGCATTCCATCATGAGCTTGAATATATATTAGGTCTATCACAACCAACAATAAGTCATCATGTGCATAAATTATAGATGATGCAGGCTTAATTGAGTAATCAAAAAGATATAAGATAGTTTTTTGTCAATAACAAATCTTGGAAAGTTCATAGTCGATGATGTAAAAAATATATTAAGAGAAACATCTGACATACTACTTCTCTGATATTTCTTTTTATTTGAAATTATACAGATAAAATATTGCTCTATCCTTAAATTATCAAGCTAAATTAATTTCCTACTAAGGAACAACTTTTAATGAAACTTATAAAAACAACAAAAACATTATCCATCATATTTATATATATAAATGTTTAAATATTATATAGTCGCTATTCAATTTGTTAAATGAAGGAAATACAAATAATTAGTTCAGATTGATTGTACTTCACATTAAAAGATTAAAAAGAGGAATTTAAATGACTAGTAAAAGTATTCAATTTAACTCCAAACTAAGTGATTTTTCAAAATTTGGTGATGAAGAAATTATCAATATTTTGCATATTGATGATAATGAGAGTTTTTTGAAAATTACTAAGCATTATATTGATAGAATAAGTTCAGGAAAGTATAGAATCGATTATTTAATTAATCCAAAAAAAGTACTCAATCAGCTGAAAATTAAGGACTACGATATTATAATATCAGATTTTCAAATGCCTAAACTTAATGGTCTTCAACTTCTTGAGAAATTAAGAGAAGAAGGTTATTTTCTCCCTTTTATAATGTTTACAGGTAAAGGGAGGGAAGAAGTTGTAATTCAAGCACTAAATCTCGGAGCAGATTACTACATTAAGAAAGGATTTGATGCATTTAGCCAATATACTGAACTTTATCATGTCATTAAAAATGTTATTACTTCTAGAAGAATGGAGAAAGCACTACTTGAAAGTGAAAGAAGATATAGAGAACTAGTAGAAACAATGAATGAAGGACTTATCGTCGTGGATAGTGATTATTTTATTACTTTTACTAATGAAAAATTTTGTAGTATGCTACGTAGGGAAAAAGGGGACATTGTTGGTGGAAAAATCCCAGATTTCCTGACTGCGAGCAGTAAAACTACTTTTTTTGAAAATATAAGTAAACAAAATGAAGCAAGAATTGAATCTTACGAATTAAGTTGGAAAAGGATAGATCAAGATGAATCAATTACTCTTGTATCACCAAAACCAATACTAAATAAAGATGGAAAAATTAAGGGATATATCTATGTTCTTACTGAAATAACCGATAGAAAAAGAGCAGAGGATGAGCTGAAAAAAGAGAAAAATACATTTCAAAAATATCTGGACATATCAGATGTAATGTTTTTAGTACTTAATAAAAATGGTGAAATTCAATTAATAAATAAAAAAGGATCTGAAATTCTTCAGTGTAGGGAAGAAGAGATTCTTGGATTGAATTGGTTTGATACAATAATACCGGAAAAAAATCGCGAAGAAATGAAAAGAGTTTTTCACAATATAATTGAAGGTAAAGAAGAGTCCTATAGATATTATGAAAATCCTATAGTTAATTTTCTTGGTGAAGAAAGAATAATTGCTTGGCATAATACACTTATTTATGATGAAAATAACGAAATAACAGGCACTCTTAGTTCAGGAGAAGATATAACAGAAAAGAAAAAAATCGAAGAATTAATTCGAAAACAAAATGAATTCTTTAATACTGTTGTGGAATCTCTTCCTCACCCTTTCATGGTAATAAATACAGATGATTATTCTATTGCTTTAGCAAATTCTGAAGTTTATGATGGGGTTTTGAAAAATGGTTTAAAATGCTATGAATTAACTCATCAAAGAACTTCTGTTTGTTCTGAAAAGGAACACCCATGTCCAGTGAAGAAAATATTAGCAACAAAAGAACCTCAAAGAATGGAACACATTCATTACGATAGATTTAAGAGAAAACGCTATGTTGAGGTTCTTTGTTCTCCAGTCTTTGATGAAGAAGGTAATGTCGTTCAAATAATTGAATCATTAAATGATATAACTGAACGTAAAATCGCTGAAATTTCTTTAAAAGAAAATGCAGAGAAATATAAACTACTATTCCACAATGCAAATGATGCAATATTTCTACATGGAATAACTGAAGAAGGGAATGTTAATCGTTTTATTGATATTAATAATGTTGCTTGTGAAAGGTTAGGTTATTCAAGGACAGAATTACTGAAAATGTCTCCAAATAATATTGACGCTCCTGAATTTACTAAAGAGACCCAAGAAATTATGAAAGAACTTCAAGCAAAAAAACAGCTAACTTTTGAAGGAGTCCATTTAACAAAAACAGGAGATAGAATTCCTGTTGAAATAAGTTCCCATATCTTTAAATTAAAAGAAGAAGAAGTTGTATGTTCTATAGTAAGAGACATCAGTGCAAGAAAAGGAGCGGAAGTTGCTGAAAAAGCAAGAACTAAGGAGAGAACGTTTCTATTAGATATCATTACCCATGATTTAAGGAACTATCAAGCTGTTGCAGGCGGATTTTTAGGTATTTTTGATCCAGATCTTGGTGAATTAAAAACAAAGGATCTGGAAAAGGCAAAAGCTGCAATTATTAGAACTAATCAATTACTAGAGAATGTCTCAATAATGATGGAAAGGGATATGGGAATAGAATATGATTTGGTTCCTGTTAATATTCTAAAATCCCTAAAGAAAATTGATCTCACTCTGAAAGAACTTTTTCCAAATAGAGATATCAATATTAAAGTAGAAGATATATCTGAAGAGTATTTTGTACTTGCTGATAATCTCTTCGATCATCTATTATTGAATCTATTAACCAATGCCATTAAAAATGACAACAAGAAAATAATAAACATAAATGGTAAACTTGAGACACTAAATAAGAACAAATGCATATTATCAATAACTGATTTTGGAAAAGGTATCCCTCCTAACAATAGAGATATGATTTTCAAGAAATATAATATGATTGGAAGAAAAAGTGGTGGAACTGGACTAGGTTTACACATTGTTAAAACCCTATCTAATAGATATAATGGAAAAGTCTGGATTGAGAATCGTATTCCCAAAGACTATTCAAAGGGAACTACATTCAAAATCGAACTTGATCTAGCCTAAGAGCGTAATTCTTTTTCTTTTATGCTTGAGAGTACTGTTCTCCAAGGAAGAGACGTAAATGATTTGTACTGGAATGCAATATTGATATTCGGCGGAGGTTTAACTCTAGGTGTGATTTTAACGGAATCAGGTGGGAAAATACTTCTTTCTATTAATTTAGAAATTCTTGTAGAATCGAATTCAGAAGATATACAATTTATATTGGTCTGTTTAGCATAGTTTATCTGATTTTTCTGAGAATTCTGATTGAAACCAAAGATAGAGAATATAAGAACAAGAAAAATAGAAAAATGATTTTTCGCAATTTTCTCACCATTGATTAAATTACTGAATTTATGATGCAAAGTATATAAAATATGGTATAAGCACTAATCAATATCGTTTTCGTCCTTAGTCGGATCAGGTTTCTTTCCTGGCCACCAGTTCCATTTTTCAGCTATTGCCATAATAGCAGGTACTAATATTGTCCTAATTACGAAAGTATCTATGAGAACTGCTATACAAAGCATGAAACCGAATTGAATAAGAACCATCTCCCTTGCAAGAAGCAATCCAGAGAATGCTATAGCCATTATTATCCCTGCGAATGAGATAACATTTCCTGTTTTGTAAAGTCCTTTATGTATTGATGCTTTATCTGTAAACCCTTTGTCTCTATATTCACTAATTCGACTCAAAAGAAAAATATCATAATCCAATGCTAAACCGATTAGTATGGAAAATGCCATTATTGGAGTGATCCAATACAAAGAATTCACATCTCCTAAAACTGGGATTAGATTTCCAAAAAACGTGCTCTTGAAAACAACTATAGTTAGTCCATAAATCCACGATAACGTAATTCCCACTGTTATTATAAGTCTTAATGGGATAAAAACTGATTTGAACATTATTGCAATTATAATATAAACAACAATCAAAGTAATGATCATCAGCATTGGAAATAAATCGTATACATTATCAATTGCATCAACCATAGTTGCTGAACCTTGAGCTAGATGGATTTCATAATCTTCAGATTGAAAATCCTCAAGAACGATTCTTGTTTCTTTTACCCAATTCTCTGCTTTATCCCCCCAAGGATCGAAAGGAGTTGATATTTCAACTAAAACTGTTGAGTTATCAAAATTGGAATATCTATCAAAGATAATTCTATATGTTTCACCAAAGGGTGTATGATAAGTAGGATATGAACTATTCAGAAACGTTCGTGCTAGATTGTACCCTATCCAATATCCTCCTGCTATTATTACAGACGTAAAACTGTCCGTGTCTGCTTCCGTTTCATTGATCAAAGTTTCCAATAGAAGTATAGAAGTTTCATAAAAATCATCATTTAATATTCCATTTGCTTCGTTTGATTTAATAACTAAATAGAAAGGTAAAACTTGCCCAGGAGAAAAATCTTCAGCTAGTGCTTCATATGCATTTCTCGAATCAGAACCTCTGGGAAGTATTTGCATCAAATCAATAGATCTGTCAAACTTGAAAACCTGGATCGAAATTGGAATAGCTGCTGCTAAAATCACTAATATAACGAAAGGAGCAAATTTCGTAGAAAATTTTCCTATTTTAAACCAGATGCTTTTGAATTGTTTCTCTATTTCCCATTTCTTCTTATCTATATCGGGAGTCTGTTTTCTTTTTTCCAATTTTTTGTAAAGGCTAAATTTCGAAAAGAACTTGTTGAAAGTCAACAATAGAGCTGGAGTTAGAGTAAGATTAACTAGTAAAGTGAAAATGATTGCAATTGCTGCTCCAATACCTACAGTTGAAAGGAGTTGTAATGGGAAAAATGCTAAACCTAGATAAGTAATTGCTAAAGTTATACCACTAACAGAAACTGTATGACCTGCATTTTTATTCATTAGAAGAACAGCTTCAGAATTGGGTTTTTGATTGATTATTTCTTCTCTGTATCTAGTTAAAAGAAAGAGTGAATAATCAATAGATAGAGCAATTACCAAGCTCATCATTATACTAGGGACAAATGAAAAGATGTCCCAAGTTTTTGCTATTGGATACATTACCAAAAATGAAGTCAGGATGCTCAATCCCATCGAAAGAATAGGAATAATCATTAATTTTATACTTCTTAGAAAAATAGCTAAAACGAGTAAAGCTAAAGGGATGACGATGATGTCCATTCTTGCCATATCCTCTTCAGTAACCTCTCTCATCTCAATATACATAACAATGAATCCAGTAAGATATACAGAAATTTCCTCTTCGTCATATTGAATTTCGGAAAGCTCTTCTCTAATATAATCAATGAACAAACCAACATCTGATTTATGCTCTTCATAATCTAGTTCGATATTTATGAGCATTGATCTGTTTCCTGAAGAAACGAGATCTGAGGCAATCTCAGGATAACCATAATCCACCAAAATATAATAGCTAAGAATAGATAAAATAATGTCACTCTTTTCAAAAGATTCAATGATGGTCACAATATCATCATGAATGTCATGAGTTTTGCTATTTATAACGTCCTCACTTGAGTTTGTGGTTCTAAGTAAAACTATGATACTTGTTTGGTTAGCAATTGTTGGGAATTCTTGTATCATTACTTCCTCAGCAATTGCACTTGGAGAATCTTCAGGAGGATCAAAAGTAGTAGATGTCTCATCTAGAAATTTGGGGCCCAACCAAATTCCAAAACCTAGCATTATCGCCCAAAATATTATAATATAGATTTTATATTTATTGAGAAACTTCTGATAGAGTTCGATAAGAGACATATGTTACAAACACACTAAATATGCTTTTATTATTTAAAACTTCCACATTCAACTCAAGGATTGAAACATTAAATCAAGAAAACACGAAAAAATTCTTAAAGCCGAATTCAAAGGAATTACTGAATAATAGGTGATTTAGATGGATAAAGAACAGTTTTCTATTGATGATTTATTTCTTCTCAAAAGAATAAATAATGTAAAAATCCTTCCTGACAAAAAGATACTTTTTGAAGAACAAAAAATGAGCGAAAAGGAGAATAAATATTTCTCAGCAATTTACCAAATTGATGAAAATGGAGAAAATTCGATTCAATTCACAAGTGGTTTATCTCAAGATAAATCTATGAAACTTTCACCTCAGAAGGATAAAGTTGCATTTCTTAGCTCAAGAGGAGAAGAAATGGAGAAACCTCAAATTTTCATTATGCCAACTAATGGAGGAGAAGCAATAAGATATACTAAACTTCCAAATGGTGTAGATTATTTCGATTGGTCTTTAGATGGACAAAAAATAGTTTTTCAACATAGAGTGAATCTGGAAGAACAAACTGATGAAGATAAAGATAATGATGATGCAAAAAACAAAGATGATGAGCATTCTGATCTAAAAAAGAAGTTAAAGAAAGTAGTTAAAGAAGAAAAAGAAAAAGAGAAAATCGATCCACGAGTTATTTCACAAATTGTGTATAGACGAGGAACAGTTTTTCTCGATGATCGCTATACTCACGTTTATCTTTTAGATTTAGAAACAAAGGATGTTTCCAGAATTAGCGAAGGAACTTTAAATTACTCCTCACCTGTCCTTGGTAAGGATTGTGAGAAACTTTATGTGTTCAGACATAAAGAAGAAGGACAGTTGAATGATCTTTATGATTTTGAGCTTTTGGAAATTGATCTTGAAACTAAGGAGGAAAAAATACTAAAAACAGTATATGGTTTTGGAGCAGATCTTTTGATTTCAAAAGATGGGCAATGGTTAGCCTATGTAAGTGCTACATCTAAAGAAATAATCTCCACTCAAAATGATGAATTAAAATTACTAAATCTTGAAACAAAGGAAGAGAGATGGGTAAGTGAAGGAATAGATAATCATGTATCTTGTCCACTTTTTGATGATGAAACTAATTATATTTATTTCACAGTTGATGATTGGGAGAAAAATTCTGTAAATAGATATGGTTTGGATAGGGAGACAATTGAGAATTTATACTCTAGTGATTACTTAATTCAATCCTTTGATCTCGATAGTAATCGAGGTTTACTCGCAATGAATGTTTCTTCCAAAGATGACTTATCTCAACTCATTGTATATGATTATGTGAATAAAAAGTCAATAATAATTTGGCAATCAAATAAGCAGTTTTTATCTGAAAGAATAATCGCTGAAACTGAAGAAATCAGATATAAAGGATATAATGATGTTGAAATTCAAGGATGGATTGTTAAACCACCAAATTTTGATGAAAATAAAAAATATCCAATGATAGTAGAGATACATGGGGGTCCTCATGCAACTTGGTCTCCTCATGAAAGATCTATGTGGTTTGAGCATCAGTATTTAGCTTCACAAAATTATGTGATTTTCTACTGCAATCCACAAGGCTCAAGTGGTCGAGGGTATGATTTTAGATATATAGTAGCCAATTGGGGAACAAAACCAGCTGATGATATCCTTTTAGGTGTGGATGAAGTAATTAAGAAAGGATATGTTGATGAAAACAATCTGTTCGTTACTGGAGGATCTTATGGAGGTTACATGACTGCATGGCTGATTGGAAATGATCAAAGATTCAAAGCTGCTGTCCCCCAAAGAGGTGTTTACAACCTAGTCAGTTTCTGGAGTATAACTGACATTACTAGATTCATTAAAGATGAGATAGAATACTTTCCATGGGAAGATCATAAAGCGATGTGGGATCTTTCACCTATTTCATATGTTGCAAATGTGAAAACGCCAACAAGAATAATCCACTCAGAAAATGATTTCAGAGTACCGATTGCTCAAGCTGAAGAATTATTTGCTTCTTTGTTAAAAGTTGGTGCAGATGCTGAGCTTATTCGTTATCCAGAAGAAGGTCATGAATTAAGCAGATCAGGAAAACCAAAACATGTGAAGGATAGATTGGAAAAGATTTCCAGTTGGTTCAATAAATACAAGGATACTTAGAACCAATTATTCTATTTCTTTCCTTATCTTATTTTCTTTTAAAACTGGTGATTCTTGGAATCTTCTTCTTATGCCTTCGGTGTATTTTTTTTCTTTTTCTATCATTATGAACTGTCTTTTGAGAGCTTTAGCTACAAATCCTGTAGTTCCCATTCCGGCTAAGGGATCAAAGATTATATCTCCCTCTTTAGAAGTAGTTTGTATTATTCTACGTAAAAGCTCTTGAGGTTTCTGTGTTGCATGCAATTTCTTACCATTTTCATCTTTAAGTCGCTCTTTGCCAGTGCATAGAGGAATTAACCAGAGATTAGCACCAACTTTGCCAATCCCGAACTCTTTTGCTTTTACTTTATCAAAAAAGTATTTCTTCTCTTTTTTATTCTTCGTTGCCCATATCATAGTCTCGGTAGCATTAGTGAAACGAACACCTAGCCAATTAGGCATTGGATTTGTTTTTGCCCAAATAATGTTGTTGAGTATCCAGTATCCTAAATCTTGCATGATTTTTCCAATTCGAAAAATACTATGATAAGTTGAAATGACCCAGATAGTTGCGTTATCTTTCATAATTCTCTTCATTTCTAGTAAGACTGTTTTAATGAACTCATCATATTCTTCAAAAGAAACAAATTTGTCCCATTCATCTTCTACTCCTTCAACATCTGTCTTTACATTCCAACGTTTGAGTTTCTTTCTAGGTAACTGTAGAAAATACGGTGGGTCTATGAAAACTAAATCAGCTGAATTATCAGGAATCTTCTTTAGTATTTGCAATGCATCTCCTTGAATTACTTTATTCAAGATGCTTTCTAAAGAATAATTCTGGTTAGCTTCTGAATCTATTATGATTAGGTCTTCAGTTTTCAATTAACCTACCTACATGAGAAGTGAGATAATATGTTTTATAGCTTTCTGTTAGTTATCTTCTACTGAAGCAGATAACTTGAAATAATACCTATTTTCTTCTAAATTCATTATGAAGAAAGTTTATGTTGGAATGGCTGCAATAATTGAAAAAGATAATAAATTTCTAGTAATGAAAAGATCAAAAGAAAGGGATTTTGAACCAAATAAATGGGAAACAGTAACAGGAAGACTGGATGAAGATGAATCTCCTGTTGAAGGAATTCTCAGGGAAGTTGAAGAGGAAACGGCACTTAAGGTTGAAGTTCAATATCCATTAGATGTGGGTTTTTTCTATAGAGGTGGAAAAGAATTCCCGATGGTATTCATTTCTTTTTATTGCAAGTATCTAGAGGGTAATGTAAAAGCCACATGGGAACATTCTGAATATAAATGGGTCTCTTTAGAAGAAGCAATCAATCTCCCCGATTTAAGTCATTTCCATGTTATGTTCAAAAATCTTAAAGAAATGAAAAAACATTTACCCGATGATTTTAGGTTTGCTTATTCCTCTATACCTCAAGATTAAGATCGTCACCACGGTCTTTATCCTCTTGTTTGGAAGGGCATTTGGTTTCAGCATAACTGCAGAAGACACAACAATCATCATCTTTAGGTTCTAGAACTAAATTGCAATTATTACATTCGAATCTTCTGATGCATCTATCAGTAGGCATCATAACCATTTCTTCTTCTCCACAGTTAGGGCATTTAATTGTTGTCTCAAGAATTACATCCATGTTGAAGGATTATATTTGATATTTAATATAATTTCGTTATTAGCAAATTTTTCGTTTTCCATCAGAATCAGTGTTTGTTTTATTCGAACGAATACATTCCCTTTCTACTAATATCTATTACATATAACTCCAAAGAAAGTTGTGATAAATATTCTGCATTTTTGCGTAAAATTAGGCTCTGCATGGGCATTACAATACATTTATATATATCGATGCGAAAGATGAATTAATGCTAACTAGTGATAAAGAGAGAGATATGGAAAAACTAATCTCACTTTGGGATTCGTTTAAAGGAATTATCTCTGAGACAGAAGAAAGAAAAAGAATCGTGGAATCGATAATTGCGAATTTTGAAACACCAACCTTGAAAAGTCAAGTTCGAAGATTAAATGCAATTTATACTTCAATCGCGTCAGATGCTCGTATATTTATATTACTGATATTATCCCAATTTAATGCATTTCATTATGAATTAGAATATATTTTGGGTTTATCTCAACCAACAATAAGTCACCATGTTCACAAATTAGTTAATGTAGGACTGGTTGAACAAACCAAGAAAGTAAAGATAGTGTTTTTAACAATTACAAAATTAGGAAAAATAGTCATAAATCACATAAAAGAAATCTTACGAGAAACATCTGATGTTGTTTTCCTTTAATTTTCTATTATTTTTTTCAATTTTATTTATAAAATTAAAATATCACACCATAAAATCGTTTGCTTCTTCGAAAGCAAGTAATCTTAAATCTTTATCACTTTTAATATCACTGATATAATCAAAAATTGTCAATAAAGGATCCAGAAATTCTTCATAAATTTCAAAAGCTTCGATGTCTTTCTCATCTAGGAGATAATTATATATTAATTTGAAGCAGTATTGTTCATCTTTAAATCGTACTAAGTTTATAAGTACTGATTCATTTTGAGCTAATATACTATTAATCATCTCAAATGCTGTTCTAAAGTTTATATATCTAGATAAATTTCGGTATAAGTTTCTGAATATACAGTCAATCACAAGTGTTGCTTTGATTCTTTCAGGGACGTGAGCTACATATTCTCGAGTTAGAACTATACTTAATACTTCTTGTACTTTTGAAACAGATACCTTATTTTCCTGTGCAATCTCAATTACTGATTTTCTTCCATCAACTAATTTTATTAAATCGAAAACTTCATTTCCAAATAACGAAATTAGTTGCTTTCTTTGCATTGAAGAACTAATCAAAAATCAAGAACTGTATAATTATAGAATAATATTTAGTGAACAAATAATACAAAACCCTATAGTGTTTCAAACTGTTGTTAAATTTCATAATAAGGTCTGTATTCGTATTATCTCTGGAGCAACACCAGATGTCTATTGTTCATATGAACTATACCAGGTCAAGGAATCTGATAATTTTGAAGAATTTAGTAAATCTAATGAAGTATATAGTTCTTTAGAGATTACTGATGTAATGAAGTATATCTACCTATTTTCTTCTAATTAGAATATATCATATCGAAAAAAGAAACGACAATATCGTAATATTTATATATGTAAATATGTGTTTTTATTGGGAGTGATTACCACCCCAAAATAATGAATCATCTAGAAGATGAATCACTTCCTAATACAGTGCAGAATGAGTATCTTTGTTTCCAAACAAGATGCTCTTTCTGTATTTCATCTAAAATACTTCTTTTATCATTTGAAGGGAGATAAAAAATCTCCCATCAACTTCAAAGAAATTGCTTATAGATTTATTTCATCTTTTCCAAAGCATCTAATATCGTTTTAGCAATATTTGTTTTGGAATTCTCAATCCAAACAGTTTCCATTTCTGTTGAAATGATTGCTATCTTATTAAAATCACTTGCAAAACCAAACTTCTTAGAGGACACATCGTTAGCTATAACCATATCTGCGTTTGCTTTTTGCATCCTTTTTTGAGCAATTTCAACTAATTCCTCTTTTGCTTTCTTATATTCTGCTTTAAATAATATTAATTGAGATTTTGGAGATATTTCTTTAATTTTATCTGCTAGTTTCTCTGTCGGTTTCAATTTTATCTCCATTGGTCTACTAGATGAAATTTTCTCATCATAAATGTCTGCTGATTCAAAATCGTTCATTGCTGCTGCAAGGATAATATAATCAAAGTGTTCTTCTTTTAATGATTTTATTACTTCTTCATACATTTCTTTTGCAGTCTCTGTACTAGTCGAATTATCTAAAATCAATGGATGTTTTAAGAGCGATGAACCATATACTAATTTTGTATTCGCACCCCTCCTCCATGCTTCTAAAGCAATTGCATACCCCATCTTTCCACTTGATGGATTGCTTATGAATCTGATCCCATCAATATATGCTCTGGTGGGACCCGCAGTAACTAGAATCTTCTTGTCTTTCAGAGAGTTATTGTATAGTTGTCTCAGACATACATTTACGATCTCTTCATCTTCTGGGATTTTTGCTTTCTCTTCTTCTACTCTCGGAGAAATGAAGGTTACATTCATTTCTTTTAGTTTTGATATATTGTCCATTATAGCAGGATTCTTCAACATAACTTCATGCATTGTAGGTACCATAATCATTGGAATTCTATTTCCTAATGCGGTTCCTGCCATCAATGTTACAGTCGTATCCATAATTCCATTAGCTATTTTTGATAAGGAACTTGCAGTGATTGGAGCTATTAAAACAAGATCAACCTTATCCTTTGAAAGACCTGCATATTTTACGTGCTCAACCTGTCCTTCAATTACTGTGATAGGTTTTTCTCCAGTAGCCCATTCAAAGATCATAGGGTCAATAAATTTAGCAGCTTCTGCAGATAAAACTGGTATAACTTTAGCTCCATACCTCATAAGTTTACGAGAAATCTGAGGAGCCAAGAAGCATGAAATTGAACTAGTTACACAGTGAAGAATTACTTTTCCTTCTAGTTCGTTACCTAATGTTCCAACAATACTTTGTGAAGGATGAGACATATAGAGAAGGAAACTAAAGGTAAAAATAAATTTATGGCTTCAAGATATTTTTTATATCTGTGTGTGAAAAAAATGCACATACGCATAACCTTTTAAATTTAAGAGCCAATTTTAGAGTGAATATTATTTAGAGGTATTCTAAATGGCACAAATTGGAGAAAAACTAAACAAAGAATTTAATGATCAAGTAAGAGAAGAGCTTGAATCAGCTTATATTTACCTTGCAATGAGTGCATGGTTTGCAGAGCGAACATTGGATAATCTTGCAGCTTGGTTCAGCAAACAAGCTGATGAAGAATTCCAACATGCAATGAAGTTTGTTAATTATATCATTGAGACTGGTGGTTCAGTGAAATACGAAACACTCAAAGAACCAAAAAGAGATTATGAAAATATCCTAGAAATTGTTGAAACTGCATATAAACATGAAAAATACATTACAAAAAGAATTTATCATTTATATGAAGTAGCTCAAGATGAGAAGGAATTAAGTGCTATTCCACTTTTACTCTGGTTCCTTGAAGAACAAGTTGAAGAAGAAGATCAGACTGCAGCTTTAATTGATAAGTACAAAGGATATAGAAACGATTTCAATTTTGATCATCATGTTAAAAGAACAGATTAGATGATCTAATCTCCCTTTTTTCTTTATATTTTTCTATTTTGTCGAAAAAACCTTTTATTTACTTGCTTCCTCATGTATCTGTGAATAAAGATTCTTCAATTCTTCTAGTTGGATTGGGAGCTATTGGTTCAGTAATGCTAGCTAGGCTCAACAGGAAGAAATATTCAGTAACCTGTCTATCAACAGATAAAGGTACAAAACTTATCCAAGACCAAGGTTTATCCGTAAAATTAACGGATGAGGAGATTCCTCAATTACAGAACTGTGAGATTTACTCCAAATTACCGGAGGATATGGAGTTCGATATTTGTATCATTACAGCTAAATCTTGGGCTAACAGAGAAATAGTTGAAGAGATAAGTTCCAATCTCTCTTTTAACTCATCGATTCTATTGTTCCAAAATGGTATTAAAGTTGAAGAACCATTCTTGATTAAAGAAAACCAATTTATTATGACAAGAGCTTTAACTTCACTTGCAGCAATTAGAGAAAAAGAGAATTTAGCTGTTGAAGCCAATATTGGCAAAACGAGAATTGGCGGAATTAATCATCAAAATGATCAAGTCATTAAGTTTTGGAACAATATACTGACAGATATAGGTTTGAATATTGAAATCTCAAATGATATTCTCAAGGATATTTGGTTAAAAGGTATAGTTAATTGTACGCTATTACCTTTAGCAGCAATTACAGGTTTGAAAAACGGTGAAGTCATACAAGATCGAATCTTGAATAAGATTATACATGATACAATTTATGAGATTTTGACAACAATCAAAGATGAAGTTGCAATCACTTTTGATGAAGCGTATAATTTAGTTGATGATATTGTACAACAAACATCAGATCATAAATGTTCGATGCTTCAAGATATTGAAAAAGGAGTTAAAACGGAAATAGAATATCTCAACGGAAAAATTGTTGAGATAGGAAGAGTGAAAAACATTTCCACTCCAATAAATAGAAAACTAACGGAAATAATCAAACAAATGACAGAAGAAAATATACCTAGAGAATTAGCAATTATAGAATTAAGGACTTTAACTTAGGGTGAATTTATGTCTAAATACTGGGTAGCATCTCACATTTCAGGTATTTTTACAATTCATGATGAACATCCAGATCCTCTTTATCGAGGTTCTCAAGGTGCAGGTTTTTCAATATTAAGGGGAACAACAACTTCAATTGAGTATTCTGATGATAAAAAAAGTCATTTCTATTTTAATGATGTGGAAGTAGATAAGGAGAAAGCCAATATAACAAATAATGTTCTTAATCAGATTCTAGTTTTGCAAAAAAATAAGGAAAAATCAGATTTCGGAATTTCAGTATATCATCAATTTGATGTTCCTCTTTCATGTGGATTTGGAGCTAGTGCTTCAGGAGCTCTTGGATGTTCCTTTGCGTTAAGAGATTTCTTTGATCTAAACATAAACGAGAAGTATCTGTATGGTGTGGCTCATATAGCAGAAATTAATGAAGGAGGAGGGCTAGGTGATGTTCTTGCACTCTATCAAGGTGGGTATGAGATAAGAACTCGAGAAGGAGCACCATTCATAGGTAAAGCTGAAAACATAATCACCAACGGGTACAAAATCGCAACTCTTTCCTCGGGAGAAATTGCTACTAAAGCTATAATCAGGAATCCAAATTGGAAGGAGAAGATTAACAATATAGGTAAAGTCCTTATTGAAAATTTAATTGCTGAACCAACTATCAGTAATTTTGCTACAATCTCTCAGCAATTTTCTATTACTTCCTTTCTAGCAACTCCTGAGATAATTAAATACATGAAAGATCTGGAAAAAGAAGATGTACTAGTTGGGCAAATTATGTTAGGAAATGGAATTTTTATTCTTTATAAAGATGATTCAAAATTACCCAAATTCGATAATATAATCAAAGAAGAATTGTGTTTTTCAGCAGTTAGAAAGTTATAAATTAATCATATCTTTGCTCTTCAGATGGGAATTTACCCTCTTTCACTTCTTTACTATATTCTTGAATAGCATTTCTGATAATCTTTTGAGTATCCGAATATTTTTTCACAAATTTTGGTTTGACAATAGATGATAATCCGATTAAATCATCAATAACAAGAACTTGACCATCACAGAACTCACCAGCACCAATTCCGATTGTTGGGATTGAAAGATTTTCTGATATCTCTTTTGCTAGTTTCCAAGGTATGGATTCAAGAACAACACCAAAAATTCCAGCTTTTTCAAGCATTTTTGCATCTTCGAGAAGTCGTTTTGCAGCTGCCTCTTCTTTTCCTTGAACCTTGAAACCACCAAACATGTTAATGTACGTAGGAGTTAGTCCTATGTGACCAAGAACCGGTATACCGATTGCTTTTATTGCTTCAATATCTTTTATTCTTTCTCTCCCACCTTCTAATTTTACTGCTTCACATTTACCTTCTTTAACTAATCTTCCTGCATTAATTGTTGTCTCTTCAATGCTAGCACCAAACGATAAGAAAGGCATGTCTCCAATTATCAAAGATTTTTCAGATCCTCTTGATACAGCTTGGCTGTGTCTTATCATATCTTCCAGAGTAACTTCCAAAGTGTTTTCATACCCTAGTACAGTCATTCCTAGTGAATCTCCTACAAGAATTGAATCAATTCCAACCTCATCTAATATCTTGGCAATTGGGAATGTATATGCAGAGATCATTGTGATTTTTTCTCCCTCATCCTTCATCCTCTGAAAATCCTTGACTGTGATTTTATTTTTGACTACCATTGTCTCATCTCTACTCAATATTTTTCAGTTTATTTAGCTCAACTTTTGCTAGTTTCTCTAATCTTTCCGAAATGAAAGTTAAAGTACTTTTTAGTGATTCGTTGTTATCAAAAGCATTGATTATCTTTTCTAATTCAGCTTGTTTATATTCTTTTAATTCCTTTGCAATTTCAATCATCTCTGGAATTGCTCTTATCACGTTATTTACTATAGTTATGTTTGAGTAGAGTGAAGTTCTTGATAAAGGATTCAGATCTACAGTAATGACTTTTTTTCCCATTTTTCTCAATGCAGTGGTTCTATCCCCATCTTCTAAAGGAACAAAAACTACATCAGCTGAATAGATACCCCTTTTGTCAACCACCCTTCTTGAATGAGTTAATTCAGGAATTGAAGTATGATGTTCAGCATCAACTCCAAGTACTAGTTCTGCACCTGAGTCTAATAGCTTTTTTGCAACTATTTTCTCTCTTTCAGTTCTATTATAAAATAAATTAACTTCCAATGGAGCACCAATAATTTTAGATAAAAGTATCATCTCTTCTGGACATAAAACTGCTACATTACCATTAATACTAATGATTGGTTTTTCTGCAAGAAGTAACAAGGCAACAGCTACTTTCTCTTGAATTAAGGCAAAAGAAGGTGTTTCTTCTCCTAATAAATAATCATAAGCTTCTCCTCTTCCATGTGCAATAAGTCCAGCTTCTGCTACTATCTTCGAATGCATTCCTTCAATAATTTTTTCTCTGGTTTTTAGAGAACTAGCTCTTGGATGATCATCAGGGATTGTCATTATGCTCTAAGATAAAAAAATTCCAGCATTAATAACTTTAGTCTTTACATGGTTTTTTCAACCATTTGTTAAAGTTTAAATAAACGAAGGAAAATTCAGATGTCAATGCAAAAGAGAATCATCTGGAGTAGAATAAATCATATTGTTGGATATGTGTTTTATACTTTCATCGTGGCATATTTTATATGGTCAATTGTAAACATAGCGGACAGAGGAAAAGCCAGCTACGTGGGATTGGATAAACTAAACGCAACAGGTGTAGCTTTTAATATAATAGCATTAATCTTTGAAGTAGTAGGATTCTTTTTTGCTCTTTACTTTGCCATTCAGCTAATTGATGGTGTTCTAAGAGTAGGAGAAGTACCATATGATTTAAGCAAAGTTTCAGGAAAAACAAAAGTTACAGTTATCGTACCAATTCACAATGTTCAATCCTTTGTTTTAGAGGAAACACTTATTGGTTTCAAAGAACAATCCTACAAAAATTTCGATTTATGGGTAGCAGATGACAGTAAAGATGAGGAATTAAGAGCAGCATGTAAAGAAGTTAGTGAGAAACATAATTTCACTTATTATTATGAAGCAAATGAAAATTTTAAATCTGGAATGCTAAACTTAGTAATTCCAAAAACTGATGGTGAATTATTAGCTTTCTTTGATGTGGATCACATCCCAAAACCAGACATCTTAGAGAAATTTGTAGCTATTATGGAACAATATCCAGAGTTTGCATTTATCCAAGCAAAATTCGGTTTCAGGAATGTAACCAATCTTCTCCACGTATGGGAAGCTATGAGCTTAATGCAGACTTTCTGTTCGTCGAATGCTAGGAGAGAATTAGGAACTGTTCTGTATTGTGGTTCTTCAGTTGTGTTCAGAAGAGAGTATGCATATCCCATCCCTGAAGGGCAAATGACTGAGGATTTTGATCAATCTGTGCAAATAATCAAAGCAGGGAAAAAGGGATATTTCTTAGATGAAGTAGGAGCTATGTCTCTAGTGCCTGAAACAATATCTCATCAGATTAGTCAGCTTTTTAGATGGTTTACTGGTCAATCAGGAGCACTCTATGATCATGGATGGTCTTTGTTTAAAGGAGTAGTTAAGAGGAAAATTAGATTCCGACAAGCAATAGATATTGTTTTTTCATCAATGTTAGTTGTTGCTGCTACATCCTTCTACTTCCTTGGAATCATCTATTCAGTCTTATATTTCGCGAAAATTCCTTTAGTAAGAGCTTGGTTTCTTGGTCAGTTGTGGTTGATTGTCATCTTATCTTTAACTTTCATAATCTACTTTGCAACAATATCTGCAACAACACTTTACTCAATGAAGTCAGCAACTTTTCCATTGAAACTTTATCATGTTCCATTCTTCTTAACATTTGGAAGTTTGACTGCTCCTTTCTTCTTAATTCCAGCTTTTAAAGGATTAGTGGGAAAGAACAAATTAATCCCTGGTAAAACTCAATGGAATAAGAAAGTACCTATTTACAGGAATGCAACAATATTTTCAGTTATTGGATTATTCTTCTTGTATCTGGCAGTTGATTCTATCCTTCAACAATTATGTGGAAATTTTGATTTAGGTTTCTGTTACTACACTGATCCATACATTAATTATTTCTTCATTCTCTTTGGAATGATAGGTTTAACTTTAACTTTTTCATTGCCTTTTATGCTCTTCGCTTCAAAAATATTCAAACCGCGGATTTATGAAGAGAAGCATATCTATCACTAACTGGGAAAATCTTAGAAGGTAATTATAGAAAGCTGGAAACTGAACAATATTTTTAATGAAATTCAATTACCAAATAATCGAGAAAAGTGTCTCCGAAATCTTTTAAGAATCCGCGTTTTTTTCGAACTATGAAAGTGAAAATTGTCACAGATTCTCATGCATGTCTTCCAATGGAATTCATGAAGAAAGAAAATATTGGTTATCTAGAGAGCTTAATGATTATTGAAGAGAAAGATTACAAAGAATTAAGCGATATAGATAGAGATGAATTCATCAAGCAAATTCCTAAGTTTGATCCATACCCAAAAACATCAATTGGTAGTCCACAACATGCTTTAGATATCTTTGAACAAGCAATTAAAGATGGTTATGAAGAAATATTCTACATCGGTGTTTCTCCTACAATATCAAATCAATACAATTCAGCTATGATAGCATCAAAGAAAGTTGATAAAAAGATAAAAGTCACTTTATATGAATGTGGATTAAGTACAGCTAGTCAAGGTGCACTTGTCCTAAATGCAGTAAAGCTGCTTAAGAAAGGAAAAAACGTTTCAGAAATTATCGAGGAATTAGATAGACTAAAAAAACATACACACACATTGGGCATGTCTCAATCTTTTGAAGCTCTATTCAAAACTGGAAAAATCCAGAAAAAATTGTCCTTGAATGTGATATCAAAATTAATGAAACTAAAACCTATGTTTGAGGTTATCCTCGATGAAGGAGTACAAAGCAGAGGAGCAGGAAAAGGTAACAAAGGTGCTTTACAGATGGTATTCGAAAGAATAGAGGAATTAGTACAAGATGATACCGAGTATGATTTGTTTCTAAGTGATGTAAATAATACTCATCATTTCAAGAAAATAGAAGAAGAACTTGGAAAAATTGTATCAATCAAAGATACTCATTATTGGAAAATACCTCCAGTTGTTCTTCACTCATTAGGAACGGAAAGCATACAAATTACAATCTCCCCCCATGTCAATTAACTTTATTAAAAAGCTAAACACAATTCATTAAACATTGCCGTAAGATGTTGAAATCCTTGACGTTCGAAGATGAATATCCACAGGAATTGCTTTTCCTAGAAAATGCTACAAAAGAATACATTCTGATGTCTGATGAACAGGAAGTATTCTGTTATCACTCTATTGATAAGCAAAATTCTAATAAATTTACAATCCTTTTTGTTCAAGGATTTGGATCAGGAGTCTACTCCTGGACAGATTTGTGGGATGAGTTGAATAAAGAGTTTAATCTAATCGTTCTAGATCCAAGAGATAAAGAAACTGTGAAACTAAACAAAAAGAAGAAGTGCACTGTTCAAAGGATAGCTCTGGACATAGCTGAAGCTGCGCATTATCTGAAAATTGACAAAGAGAAACTAATACTCTTTGGATCAAGCATCGGAGCTTCTTATATTGCAAATAGTTTAAGAAGACGATTAATAGACCCAAAATGCTGTTTTTTTGCTGGACCATCAGTAAAACCTAGAAATCCCAAGTTTTTACTTAAACTAGCAATAATTCTTCCATCTAGCGTTGTAGATGTAGTTGGTAAATTTGCAGGAAGAAGGTATCTAAGAAACAAAGTAGCTGAAGGATTTCAGAGAAAAGTATTCTATAGTAGACTTGAGAAAATTGATGTAAGAAGATGGAAACAATGCATTATAATCCATAATTATATTGCAGATAAGGATTTTAAAGCAATAGAATGTCCAGTTTATATAATAACTACAAAGGGAGATAAATATCATCACTTAAAATCAGTTGAAGAAGTACATGAGCTTATTGAGAACAGTACGATTGTGGATGTACCAAGTTATGAATACTATCACACAAAACCAGGAGTGAAGGAATTTACAGAACGAATTTCAAAAATTATTTATGAACAATAAATATTCTAATCCAAACTTTTTCTTTATTTCTATTATCCTCGATTATATGGAAATTCTTTTTTAGCTGAATGTCAAAAGACCTATATCTTGAAATCCAGCATTACTTTACAGAGAGCTTTACAACTAGCTTTTATTTTCTCTATTTCATTTTACTTATTCTCTGGATTAGGGAATGCTGAAACATCTGACACAAATAGCATGATAGATTTAACTCAAACGAATGGGCTACTAATAAGATCTCATCAAACTGAAATTGATATCTATTCTCCTCAATCAGTAATAGTAACTGAAACATTTTCAATTCAGAATTTGAATACAACTATTGCTCCTTCCGTAAAATTTTGGTTAAATCATTCATTGAATACTCTAGTTGTAGAAGATGTTGAAGGAGCATTAGATTATGACTGGCTTCCTATTTCCAATGTCACTAACTTTGTATCTGTATATTTTAGAACACCTTTAGAACAAAACGATACATCAATCTTTAGTGTGAACTACAATCTTGATACAGATTTGATATTAACTGAAAGTGATACCTCATTTTATTCATTTGAATTCTACTCTACCATTTCGCATTTTACAAGAAGATATACAATGTCAATGATATTACCAGAACTGAGTTTTATACATGAAAGTGAAGGAATTTCTCCATATTATCCTATTAATGCGACTCAAATTTTAATAAAGAATAGAATTGTTATATCATGGATTTTCAATAATATAAGCAAATCTTCTGAACCCTTCTTCCTATTGAGATTTGATGAACCTATAATTCCAGAAACAGATGAACCTTTCTTTAAAACATCTTTCAATGTCTTCTTAATGGGAATAATTACTGGGATATTTCTAGGAATCAGTGGAACTTCATGGATGATTCGTTATAGAGAAAAGAAAGCAATGAAAAAACTAGGACGAACTTTACTTACTGATACACAGAAGGCTCTGATAAAGATAGTTTATGAGAAAGAGGGAAAGATATCCCAAAGAGATTTGTGTGATACTACTGGTTTCTCGAAATCAAAGGTTTCAAGAAATTTAGTGCCATTAGAGATGAGAGGATTAATAAGAAGAGAAAAATGGGGAAGAACATACGTAGTTTATCTTACAGACGATGGTAGAACTGTAATTGAATAAAAAAAGAAAGAGAGATGTTTTTAGATTTAGATACTATTCGTTATGAACAGTGCTATTTTATCAAAATAATCAGGTTCTAAATAAGCTTCAACATGTCCTCGATTATTAACACGCCAAATTATGTTTGAACTCGAAGCTGGAAGATTATCATAGATTATAGTTGAATCTTCTGGATTAATATCCAAATCTGCATTACCATGAATTATATATGTTGGAGTATTGATATCTTCAGCTACATTTGCTGGAGATATATCAGCAAAATTATATCCGTAATGACCTTCCATCATCGCTATTGTAATTTGACCAAATATTGCCCAAGGGAAACCAGACCTCATAGGATATGCTTGTTTAATCATTAGATCTCCATAAGCCCAACTAGAATCAGCTATTATTGCAGCAACATCGTTATAGGTAGCGGTATAGAATAAGATTGTTGCTGCTCCTTGACTTTCAGCAAATAAAACCACTTTAGATGAATCAACATCAGGACGGTTTTTTACATAATCAACAGCTGCTCGAACATCCTTCGTCTCATCTATTCCCCAAGTGAGTCCTAGCTCAGTATCTGGAGATTCTCCTCTATTACGAGAGTCAAAAAAGAATAATTTGTAACCGTAATTATATAATCCTGATCCATAATGTTCCAACATCCATGCTTTAGAATGAGTTGCTCCATGAAGAACTATTATTGTAATGTTTGCATTTACATTTGTTGTATTTATTGGATCAATAAACC
>JAGLTB010000170.1 GCA_023270155.1 Candidatus Heimdallarchaeota archaeon
ATCTCTGAATGCTCTTCATCAAGAAGAAAACTAGCCTGCAAGAAATACGGAATTAGGATACTTGCTTTGTTATTTTTCAAATCCTGTGTAACACTCTTAAATTCAAGTATTTTTGAAAACTTCAGTGATTGTTGTAAAATTCCTTTTACTAAGATTTGTAGAATTGTAATTGGTAATTGAAATATATCTATTTCTTGGAATGATTTATTTGACATAATTTTTGTTTTCTCGTTCGCAAAAATCTGGAATGATTTAATAGCTAATTCTATGGTTGATGAATCGCTTCCGGAAATTCGCTTCAGCTGTTTGAGCAATTTTATGCATTCAGAAAAATAACCTATTCTTACATTAATTCTAAACAATATATCTAAGATAAGAGGTAAAGAACTATGCTGAATTCGTTTAGCTATAGTTTCTGCTTTTTTTGCAAATAACAATGCATCATCCAACGAATCGATTTGGTAATATACATTCGCTTTTGAGAAAAATACAACAACAAGGCTTTGAAAATCATTATGACTAGTTGCAATTTCCTCTAGTTCTTCTAAAACTTGTAAAGTTTCTTCTACCTTATCCAATTGAAATTTTATCAAACTGAGTAACTGTTTCAATTTCCCATATTCCTCATATAAGGAACTATCTTTTTCTAATTCAGTTTCTTTGAGAGGTGTTATGCTCCTTTCGATTAGTTTCTCTGCTCGAACAAGTTCTTCATTTCGAAGCAGAGATTCTATAAGTATATTCACTAGTTCTATTTGTTCCTTATTCAGAATTTCTGCTTCAGATTCTTCCAGGAATTTCAAGGATTCTATGACCAAAGGATAGTTATTCAAGTTGAAACTCATCCTTGCTCTTGTAATATGAACTTCCTGAATACCTCTCTCATGATTGTACTGCTGAAAGATCTTTAAAGATTCATCTAAGTATTTGTCAGCTTTCTTTTGATTCAAGATATTGGAATAAGAAGAACCTATGTTTAATAATATGAGAGCTTCTCCAATATGGTCATTTGTTTTCTTCCTAAACTCTAGACTTTTCTGATAATATTCAATAGCTTCTTCAAATTGACCCAAGTAGAAGGACAAACTTCCCAAACCTGAATATGTTAGTGATAATCCCTTTTGATTATCGGTTTTTTTATCTATTTCAAGCGCTTGATGAAAATAATCTTTGCTTCTATCAAAATCTCCAAGTTCTAGGTGAATGTTTGCTAGATTGTGTAATATTGTTGCATTAAGCTCGTCATCTAGATGATTTTTGTAATTCTTCATAATCTCTTGATAGACTGCTTTTGCGTTTTTCCTTTGACCGATTCTTCTCAAAATTTTAGCAAAATCAAGATTAATTTCTAAAATCTCTTCGTGTGAGGAGTCCAACTCTGTTAAGTTATTTTTTACTTTCTGAATGCAGTCAAAAGCTTCTTTATTTTTTCCTAAATGATAATAGGATTTAGCTGCTATATGATACAATTTCATTTTATCATTAGGGTCTGAAATCAGATCAATGTTTTTTATAAATACGTTCACTATTTCATTGTAATTATTTTTCAAAAACAAAGTATTGATTTTCTTCAAAATAGGTGAATTCATTCCATTTTTTTCCTTTTGTGGAAGGAGTTTTTATCTGTCTTCCAAAACTATTGTATTAGCTACCATATCCCCTATACGTCTACCATCATCTGTACATAATGGAACAAATACATCGAATGGAAGAATAAAACACAAAGTTCGTACACAAGCTTGCCCTGCTCTAATTGGGTTGCCTGTATCATAGTCTACTACTTTCAGCTTAAGCATTGATTTCCCAAATGATTTTCCTGCTTCTGGTATCATATCTTTGAACAATGGTATAATTGGACAAAACGAAAGAAAACTAAAAATTATCCCATCGACTAGATAGGCAAGAAATCTATCTAAATATGAAGGTTTAAGCTCCATAAATCGTTCTCTTGGAATTCCTCCAGCAACAGGCATTGGTTGAGCTGCAGTATAGGGTTGTGCAGGAGCGTAAGGTCCAGATTGTTGAACAGGTTGTTGATATTGAGGTTGATGAGCAGGAGAGGGAATAGAAGCTTCGTCTGCTAATTTATGACCACAATTCAGGCAAAATTTATCATCTGGAGTTGTTGAAGCTCCACAATTTGGACAAAAGAATTTTTTCCTTGACATTTATTCAACACCAATTTTACTATTGTAATTATGCTTTCAAGAGTATTTAAGGATATTTCATCAATTTGTCTAATTGGATAAAATTATTTCTGAAGAAACATGATGGTTATTCTGATTCTTTAATAACTTTAAGATAAACCTTCTTGATTCTTTTTCCTACAATATTATAATCATATTTTTCTAAAGCATGTTTTCTGGATTCAAAAGCTATTTGCTGATTAGCTTCTTTATCTTCAATAATATCCACTACCTTTTCAACCAAAAGATCCTTTTGATTAGATGGGTAAAGCCAATCAACATCTGGGGGAAGCATTTCATTCATGGGCGGTGCATCGACTGCTATCACTGGCAATCCAGATGCCATAGCTTCTATCAATGGTGTACTAAAACTAGCTTCTGTTGCAGGATAGAGAAGTATATCACTTGTATGATAAGCTAGATGCAATTCTTCTTCATTTATGTATCCTGTAATTCTTACAGATTCCTCAATTCCCAAATCAACAATTTCTTCTTTTATTCTCAACAATAAAGGTCCTTCACCAATAATGAGAAAAATGGAGTCAGGATGATATTCAATAATCTCTGGAAAATATTGAATAATTTCATGTTGTGATTTTCGAGTGATATAAGGACCTTGAAGAAGAAAAGTTACTTTACCTAAATTGAGGTCATATTTATCTCTGAAATCCTCTATATCTTCAAGTTTAGGAATTTGAGAAAATTTCTTACAATTCAAGGAATGAAATACGATTTCTGTTTTTTCCTTAGTTCCTTTAGGAAGTCTTTTTATTTTCTCTAACAAAGAATAGGAATTCGTTACTATGAGATCGCAGCTACCAACTATTTTTCTTAATAATCGTGAATATGGACGTTTTACAAAAAGTCTTGATTTGAAATTACCTGTTGTAACAGCTCCATGGATAGAAACAATTAGTGGAACCTTTAATTTATTCTTTTTCTTTGCTTTTGTAAAAGCATATGCAGCTCCTTCTGTTGCATGGATTAATGAGAAATCAATCTCATCCTGTAGGGTTTGAAAAATCTCAAATGCTTGTTTAGAAAACCTACGATGGTTTTTCGCGTAAAAATGAGTTTGAGTACTATATGCACCTCTCGCTGAAATCTGAGGTGGTAAATTGTAAATATGAATGTTTTCTCTAGATAATATTTCATCGTTCTCAGGAAGATCTGAGGTTGTCACAATATGAATATCAATATTCTGATTAACTAAAGATTGGACTAAAGAATATGAGTATCTACGTAAACCTGCCATAGGTCCAATGTAAGGAGGACCAATCTCTATCGTTGGTAGAAAGATAGAGAAATCCATATGTAAAAATCTTCAACTTATAAAAAAGTATTGTGGTGATTTGATACAAACAGGATAGATTTTGTTATACCGTAAGAAAAATAAGATGCTCTGTTGAAAATGATACTAATATGACTAATTTAGAAGAACAGATTAATGACTGTATTCTAGAAGAAGGACTTTCTTCAAAAGCTCGAAACTTGATTATGGAGAATAGCCATCACCTTTCAAGTGAATTTCTAACAGATATTCTCGTAGAGAATGTAAACTTGCATATCAGTTACTTACTTCTTATCGACTATCTTCCTTATGTCTGGAAAGAGGATAATTCAAGTAAAAACTTACTAAATTACTTAAGTGGGTTAGCTCATAGACTGTTTTATCTAGCAAGAGAATATCCTTTAGGAAAAGATATTCCAAAGAACCAAAGAGAGGAGTTGGAGAAAGTTCATAGTCAGTTATGCGATTTTATGGGAAGTTGTTTGAATGAAGACTTAACTCAACCTCAATCTTCAGTCACTGCTACAAAAACTTTTACAGAATTATTAGACAACCTAACTAAGTATCCAAAGTATCCTCATAAAATACAAGAAATCTTTCAAATATTAGCAGGTTTGTTCTATCGCTTTGCATTAAATGAAACACAGATTCTAAGAGATCAAGATGAGTTGGGGATTTTTATTTCTCGGTGTTTGGTTTTCTGGAAACTAGGTGTTTTGGATAATGAAAAGATGATAATTTGTTTCGAAAAAGCAGCTGAGAAATATAAAGATCTCATTCAACCAGATAAATTTAAAAAAATCTTAGCACTAGAAATACAAAATTACCAATTCCTACAATTAGGTATTAATAAAAAACAAGTAGAACTAATAACAAATGTCTTTTGTAAATTGAGATGTTAGACTATTCAGCATCCTTTTTTTCCAAAATATACGATTTTAGTTCATCAGAAATTCTTGAAGCTTTTTTAATTTCAGGAGCAATATAATTTAAGAGATCTCTTGGTACTTCACTACTAACAAATATGCTCTTAATTACTTCATCTAACACTTCTGGTTTCAAATCCGGATTCCTAAGCATCTCTTTGATTGCTATTATCTTTTGACTAGGGGGAACATTATCCTCAAGAGTTGTAATCGAAGACCAAGCCATAAGTGCAGAATAAACACCCATATCTGGTGTAACAACATCCAAAGCCATTCTAAAACGCCATTTCTTTACTTCTAAAGAAGCAGAACCAGTTGCGATTTCTCTACCTAATTTCATTGCATTCCTAAGATTAGGCTGATTGGTATACACTTTGAGTAATTCACCAATCTTAGAGCTAACATAGGAGTTGACCTCTGTATCCAAATTAATCCCCATTTTACGATTTTATAGGTTTCTAACCTATTTTTGTCTAATTATGGTTATTCCTTCTACTTATATATATATTCCTTTCTAATGATTTCAAAGAGGAAAACTCGAAAAAAACCGAAACACCCTACCTTCTTGTAAAATCCCTTATCTTAAAGATGACTTTCATAATAAGGTGGTTTTGGAAAATAAGAACTAACCTTTCAGTAAGGTTAGAGGTTTGGAACCCATTGAAAATTTGAAATTATTTCTAGACGGAAGAATTCTCTAATTAGAAAGCGTAAAAGTAAGAAAAACAGCATGTAAGTCCAGATTCTATTTATCTTACACATCCTTTGTCTAGAACTCTATTTTTTAAACAAATTATAGAAAGCAAGCAGTGTATATATGGCAGTTCCTTTCCATAAAATATCTTCATCGACATCAAATTTAGGATGATGGTGAGGATGAATAATGCCCTTTTCTTCGTTTTGCAAGCCAAGAGAAATGAAAGCACCTTTGGTTTTGTTAAGATAGAAAGCGAAATCTTCTCCACCCATTGTCATATCTGCTTCTTGCACTTCGTCAAGGGGTTTTAGTATTTCTATCAAATCTTCAACGCTTTCTGCATGATTAATTGTAGGGGGATAATAGATTCCATTTATTTCGAACTCCACACTTCCTTCACATCTCCAAGCAAGACTATAACCTTCAACAATTTCCTTTATTCTTTTCAAAATGTGATCTCTTACATCATTATTGAAAGTCCTGAATGTTCCTTGCATTTTAGCTATTGTAGGTATTATATTATGAGCATCGCTACCTTCTATCATCGGAATAGAAATGACAGCTTTTTCCAAAGGATCAATCTCTCGAGTGACTATCTTTTGAATAGCATTGTAAATGTCAACAAGAACAGCTGTTGGATCAAATGTTTGATGAGGGCTAGCAGCATGTCCACCCTTTCCTTTGATTGTTATTATAAATTGATCAGCCGAAGCAAGAAATGGTCCCTTCCTAGTTGCAATGGTTCCACTTTGTCCTTCTTGCCATACATGAATACCAAAGATTTGGTCAACATCATCAATAAGACCTTCATCTACTATCCTCTTAGCTCCTCCCCCACCTTCTTCTGCAGGTTGAAAAACAAGTTTAACTTTTCCAGTTATTTTATCTTTGTTCTTGAAAATTATTTTAGCAGCTCCCAATAGCATTGCAGTGTGTGCATCATGACCACAAGCATGCATTTTTCCTGGTATTTTACTGCAATAGGATTTATCGCTATCTTCTGTAACATTGAGGGCATCTATATCAGCTCTCAAAGCAATAGTTTTACCCTCTTTACCAGAGTCAATGGATGCAATAAGCCCAGTCACAGCAGTTTTTTGTATATCATAGCCAATCTTCTTTAATTCCTCTTCAATATGAGCTGAGGTATTTACTTCTTCAAATCCTGTTTCAGGATTCATGTGAAAATGTCTTCGTTTTTCTATGAGATAATCCTCAAGTCCTTTAGCTTCATCAATAAGCAATTGTGTGAATTCTTGAATATCCATACTCTCTCTGAATGAAATTGTTATTTTTACTTTTCTGTTTAACTACACCCTTCAAAAATTGTTTTCATTTTATTGGAATTACATTTCTAAAGACTTGGTAGCCTTTACGCGTAAAAATTTAAAATTAGTACTACAAGAGCGAGGACTGTTTGAAACAACAATGAATAGAAAACTAGTTTATTGGTTGTTTTATCATTGTTGGTGTTCAAGGAGGAACTAAAATGAGTAATAATGAGTATGATATTATAGTCGTTGGTGCTGGATGTGCAGGTCCTGCGGCAGCTAAAAAAGCTGCAGAACTTGGAATGAAAGTACTACTTCTTGAGAAATCCCAAGTTCCAGGTGAAAAAAATGTTTCTGGAACTTGTTTAAATGGTGCTGCTATACTCGATCCAGATCTGCACTATATTGCTGAATGTCCTGTTGAAAGAGCAATTAGAGAAATGAGAACCTATCACATCAATAGCGAGAGAACAACAGTTTTTCATGAAATACCTTCTGAAGGGATATTGTTACTTTCAGTAAGAAGAGACCATCTAGATGCTTGGCATACAGAAGAAGCTAAAAAAGCTGGAGCTGAAATCAAGCTTTCAACAACTGTATTGGATATAATAGAAGAAAATGAATACATCAAAGGAGTTGTAACTGATTCTGGAGAAAAATTCTATGGAAAAGTAATCATTGATGCAGCAGGTGTGAATTCAATTGTGGGTAGAAAAGCAGGCTTAATCCCAAAAAGAAAAGGTCAGAATATGATCCTTTATGTTACTGTAGCAGTTAAGCTAGGAGAAGAAATAATCAACGAGAGATTCGGTGATTGTATAGAATATTACCTATCTCCTGGAATTCAACATAAAACTTGGCCTTGGATATTCCCTAAGAAAGATACTGTCACTGTAGGAACTGGTGGATATATGGATGAAAATCTCATCAATGATGAATTTCCAAACGTGAATAAATACATGGAGAATTTCCTCAATCTTCCAGTGGTAAAGAAAAAGTTAGAAGGAGGAGAGATAACATCTTGGGGATTACATTTGGAATATGACGAAGCCATTGAAAAGAGAGTAAGAAACGGTTTAATTCTTACAGGAGAAGCGGGAGGGTTTGTTATCCCATTCTTAGGAGAAGGAATGCCAGAATCATTCTTTACTGGTATATATGCAGCTACAGCTGCAGCTGAAGCAATTGAAGCAGGTGATTATTCCGAATCAAAATTATCAGAACGATATGAAGAGCTTATTGGTGATAATTTCTTTATGCAAGCATTTAGATATATTGCTTCAGAAAATAAAGAATCAATTTTAACTAAAACGGATGAAGAAATTACCCATATGATGCAACAAGTAATAATGGGTGGTGGTTTTATTTCTAATGCTATTCACAGCAAATGGATGAAGGGTGTAGAAGATGAAAACTTTGAACTAATCCAAGACGCTTATGATTTTCTAGAGTTAATTCAACCTTATGCTAAAGTCGATCCGGATTTCGAAATATTAGTCAAAGAGAGGCAAAGAAAATGAAGGTAGAAATGAAAGTCGATTACTATCCAGGAGATACTGGAGAATTCATTAAAGTGTTAGAAGATAATTGTGTAGGTTGTGGTGATTGTGCAAAATTCTGTACAAGAGATGTTTGGCAACCTGACGGAAAAATATATCGTCCAGTAAACCTCAAACAGTGTGTAGAATGTGGAGCTTGCTGGAATGTCTGTGAATATGACGCAGTTTTATTCAGTGAACCAAAAGGTGGAACTGGGGTTCGTTTCAGCTACGGATAAACAAAGGTGTAATTTATGGTGAACATGGACGAAGTACTTGAAATACTCGAAAAACAAAAAGACAAATATACTCACAAAAAAGTTGCAAAATTCTTCAAGACTTGGAATAAAAAACTTCAATATCACTTTACAGATGTTGACGAATATTATGTAATAGAGTTGATAAAAGGAATACCTCAACCAATCGTGAAAGAGAAGCTTGAAGATCCAGATATTATGTACTCAATGAGTACAGACACTTTTCTAAAACTTAATAGAGGAGAAGTAAGTGGATTCAAACTATATCAACAAAAGAAACTGAAAATTAAAGCAACAATGCCAGAGATGCTGAAATTACAGAAATTAGATAAGTTGTAGATAGTTTTCTTTTCTTCCTTTTATTTTCTAAAAAGCGACTGGAATCAGCTTAAGTATAGAAGTGAATTTTGCCTAATGAGAATTCTTAATAGTTCTTATAAATAAATTGAATTGATAAAAATGCCTGAATTGAGGGGAGTAGTGACTGGAATGGACTGTGCTAATTGTTTAGCTAAGGTCACTAAGAGTATTGAAAGTATAACAGGTATTGAGGATGTTAACTTGAATCTTGTTTCAACGAAACTTATTGTTAAATATAATGAGAATGAAGTTTCAGAAAAAGATATCATAAATAAGATAAAGAAAACAGGATATGGTTTCAATAGTGCATATGAAAGAAAATCCTTCTTTAACATCAAAAATAACAAAAATCTTCTATTCTTCTTGATTGGCGCAGTTTTTCTCATAATTGCATTGCTTATGGATCATCTTTACTTTGATGCTTCTTACTTGGTGTTGATATTTTACGTACCAGTAATAGTAGTTGGTGGTATACCAGTTTATCTTAAAGCGTTTTCATCACTTAAAGCAAAAACAATTGATATAGACATTCTAATGTTAATAGCTGTTATTGGGGCTATGAGCATTCAATTTTGGGAAGAAGCTGCAGAAATTATTGTTCTCTTTACTTTAGCTGAATTGTTAGAAGCTTTTTCAATGGACAAAGCAAGACAATCAATTCGAGAATTAATGGACTTAACTCCACCAACTGCAATTAAATTAATAAAAGGAAGAAAACACGAAGTAGTTCCCGTGGGAGATTTGGTTGTTGGGGATAGAGTTAGTATTAAACCAGGAGGAAGAATACCTATAGATGGGAAACTAGATTGGGGAAAATCTTATGTTGATCAAAGTCCCATAACTGGAGAGTCAACACCTATCTACAAAGACGTAGGAGATAAGGTATTCTCTGGTTCAATCAATATTGATGGTTACATCATAATAAGAGTAACACAAATGCCCGAAGAGAGTACTGTTGCTCGAATAAGACAACTAATAGAAAAAGCTGAACAACAAAAATCTAAACAGGAGCAATTTATCCAAAAATTTGCGAAATTTTATACACCAATAATGGTTATTATAGCACTCTCTGTATTTTTGATTCCTGGTATTTTCATGAACATACCAATTGACATGGAAATATTGAGAAATTGGTTATATCAGAGCTTAGTAATTCTGGTAATTTCATGCCCATGTGCATTAGTGCTTTCAACACCAATAACTGTTGTAACAGCAATTACAAGAGCTTCAAAAAAGGGTGTTTTAGTAAAGGGAGGGAAATATCTAGAAGTACTATCTTCTGTTAAGGCAGTTGGTATGGATAAAACAGGAACTCTTTCCACAGGTAAACTTAAAGTATACAAAATTGAAGCTCTGAAAGGATATTCTGAAAACCAAGTTGCTGAATTGGCTTCAAGCCTTGAATCTCATTCAGAACATAAGATAGCAGAAGCAATAGTAAATTATGGAGAAGAACATGGTGCTAGAGGACTTGGATATAAGGATGTAAAGATACTCCCTGGAAAAGGAATTAAAGGTTCAAGGAAAGGTAAAGATTACTACATCGGGAGTGAAGCACTTGTCAATGAGGTTTTAGGATCTGAAGCTTATGATCTTGAATGTGAAGAAACAGAAAGTATTGTTAGTTATGTAGTTGAAGATAAGTCGGTTATTGCACATATTCATATGTCAGATGAGTTAAGACCTGAAACAAAAGAAGCAATATCATCCCTAAAGAAAATTGGAGTAAAAGACATAATTATGTTAACTGGAGATAATGAGGAAGTCGCGAATAAAATAGCTAGTGAATTAGGTATCTCATATCAAGCTGAATTATTACCAGAAGAAAAAGTTGATTCCGTGAAGAATCTTAAAGATAAATACGAACTAGTAGCAATGGTTGGTGATGGTATAAATGATGCACCTGCATTGGCTTTGTCAGATGTGGGAATCGCAATGGGGGCAGCTGGAACTGCAATTGCTATTGAAACAGCTGACATTGTTCTATCTTCAGATAATTTGTTTAGTCTCCCCTATCTTTTCAGATTAAGTAAACAAACAAAAAGAACAATACAGACCAATATTTTCCTGTCTCTGTTCATCAAATTCATATTCTTTATTTTGGTCTTTCTGAGTATATCATTTATAGCAATAAAAACATTCTTTGGGGATTCGCTATTATGGTTAGCTGTACTTTTCGGTGATATGGGAGCTTCATTGTTAGTAATTCTCAATGCAATGAGAGTTGGAAGAAAGAAATTTGAAAAAAGTCGGAAAGAGAAAGAAAATTAAGTTAATAAATCTCTTAGCAATTGAAAAGATGGTAAGGAAGTATGAGTAAGCCAGACAAAGCATTTAATCGAAAGCTAATCTATGTCCTAATTGGACTTTTACTTGTTACATCAATATTCGTTGTGATATTATTCAGACCTGAACCCAGCAATACAGGAAGAGCATTTACAACTTCTCTTAGGTATTATACAAGAGGAACAGAAAGAGTATATTACCCAGATTATGCACAATCGATAATACAAAGCATAAGAGATGTAGGGATAGAAGTCACTAATTATGAAACTGAATATAGTGTCTTTTTGGATAAAGTTGTGGAAAATAAGGATTTTGAACTTGCTATACTAGAAATAGAAGGGGAAAATTCTCCAATTCTCGATCTTTTCTTTAAGGAAGATTCGTTCTTGAACATTTTTAATTTTGAAAACGAATTGGACAACGGAACTACTGCTAGTTATGTAACCAACATTACACAAGAAATGGATTTCAGTACTAGACAAGATTATTTCTATGATTTGCAAGAACATCTGATGAAAGATATTCTATTAATGGTCCCACTCTATACCCCTGCAAGATTTTTCGCATATTATGATAATTTAAAGGATTTTTCAGCAGTCATGGATTTCTCTCACAGTATTCCATATATGGAATTTGATGGTTTACATGAAGGACAAGAATCTCTTACTACATTAAAAATCGGAACTTCAGAATGGGATAATTTTAGTCCAGTTGAAGCAATAAAACGAGGAGAAAAAGTTGTTCTTTCCCTTGTAATGGATAAATTAATTGAGTTAGACGAGAAAAATAGTCCTATTAAACAGGGTCTTATTGATGATTGGATGTTTGAAAATGATACAACACTTATACTACATGTTAGAGACGGAGTGGAATGGCAGCCAGATAATGATGAAATTTTTACTGGAGAATTGTTAACTGCAGACGATGTGATTTTTACTTTAGATATGTATACAAGTCCTGATGCGAATAATAATTATGAAATCTTTGATTGGATCGAATCATATGAAATTAATGGAACTTCGAGTATTAAAATATACATAGATTCTGATCCTGCCACAGATGAAAAAGAACCTTATGCATTTGCATTAGAAGAGCTTTCAATTTATCCTTACCCAGAGTTTTATCTGAATACAGAAAGTACAATATCTCAAATAATCAATTCTGTAAGATATGAAAATTTCGCTAAATCTCCTTTTGGTACTGGAAAATATCGATTTAATTCTAGCGAAGCAGAGATAGATTTTTCTGTGACACTCAAAAAATTCGATAATTGGCATGGTGTTGGTTACTTAGATGGGATACCAACAAATATTGAATTTGATTTTGTAGAGCTTAAATCATATACAGATCCAACTGCAATGAATTTTGATTTGAAAGAAGGTGGAGTGATTGATATTGCAGATTTTGGAAAGAATCCAGATTTAGAAGTCTCATATCAAACTGTTGATTTTAAAACACAATTTAGGTTGGAAAACTCCCTTGTATTTCTTGCTTTCAATCTGAATAATGATATCTTCGGGGGGGAAAACAATTATGTTCCAACAGAAGAAGAAGGTGTTTCAAAAGGATTAGCAATTAGAAGAGCTCTTGCTTCAATGGTAGATAAATCATATATGGATTCTGTTTTCCATAACAATAAATTCAACGTAACAGAAACACCAATATCTAAATATTTCTCAGATTACTACAATCCGAGTGTAACTACTTATCCTTACAGCATCAATGAAGCAATAGATTATCTCAATTTGGCAGGATATAATGTTTCGACTAATCCAGAGGATTTCGAAACAGAAGCATCTTTCAGCTTAGTAAGTACGATTACAGCATTCAGTTTAGTTACTGGAATACTTGTTATAAACAGGAAAAGAACTAAAACAAAGGCGAATTAAATGGAAATAATAAACGAAATCAAAAAAGTGAACCTAAAAAACATCCCAGTAATTCAATCATTTAGTGGGAGTGGCGCAATAGGGACAATACTATCAACATTCCTAATTAGTGCACTAGAGATGGAGCATGTTGCGGTAATTCATTCAGAATCAATACCCCCTGTTGCGATAATTAAAGATGGGAAGATTGAACATCCAATAAGATTATTTCAATCAGAAAAACTAGCGTTAATGTCATGCGATATTCCTATCTCCTATAGCAACACCCAACACTTTCTCAAAATGCTAGTAGATTATTATATTAAGCAAGGAGTATCACATGTCATTCCAGTAGGAGGTTTACCTGTTCTAAAAGATCCAAACAATAATGCTAGGTGTTTTGCGATAACCACAAACGATGAAATGCTAAATTTCCTGGCAAGTAAAAGTGTAAAAATTCTTGATGAAGGGATATTATACGGAACAGTAGTAGAAACACTAGAATTATGTGATTCAAAAGGGTTCAATGGATGTTTCTCCTTATTAGCAGAATGTGATCCTGGAGTAGCAAGCTATTACGCAGCTAAACAGATTTTACTAGAATTATCGAAGTTGTTTGATTTCGAATTTGATGAAGATCAATTCAACAATGTTTCTTCTACAATTCAAAGACGAATAGATGAAAGTAACAGGATGGTAAGAGAAGAATCATTTGATAAAACAAGAGAAAGTCATCTTTAGTCAAAATAGACTAGAAAAAAGGTGAAAAATAGCTCTTCAAATCCCAAAAATCCCCCAAATGCTAAAAATAACTAAAAACATGATTTTTGTCGATTTTAGAGGGTGCCATTACAGTCAGAAAAACATTTATATAGTTTTAAGGAGAAAATAATATAGTTGGGGTTATTTAGTACAAGACTATCTAAGAGGTAACTGCAAACTGAACAGGAAGAGAATCCGATGCTTCAACCCTTCCCAAGGGTAAATCTCGGGAACTATGGTTGAACCCCTTTTTAGATGGTTTGAACCCCCATTGGGCTTAGTTAAGACCTCCT
>JAGLTB010000171.1 GCA_023270155.1 Candidatus Heimdallarchaeota archaeon
CCGCAATGAACAATCAAATCTGGTTCAGTCTTTTCTACCAGCTCCATCCCCCTATTGAATAAAGACTCTTGCTGTCCATTTGATGAACCAAAATCTGTTCCTGAGATTTGTGCTATTCTCATCCAAATCCCTCCTGATGAATCTACCATTCTAAACCTTCTTGTTATCGTCTTGAGCTCATCCTTGATAGGATTACCATCAGTTTCCATTATTTTGATTTTAATTTCCTTTTCCGGTCTAATTTCAACATAATTTAAGGATCTAGGTTCTCCACTACGAGTCTTATAACTTGAGATACTACCTGCAGAAATAATAATAGTATCTTCCACTTTGTATACATTGGGATGGTGCTTGTGACCTGTAAAAATAGCATCAACATTGTGATCAAGCAATACTGAGAGCATGTCTCCTGCATCAATAGCATTAGATCTTTCCCTTCCTGTTTTTGGAATAGGAAGAAGATGATGATGAAAACCTACTAGTTTTAATTTGGCATCCCCATGCTTCATAAGAGCTTTTTTTGTATACTCTAAAGCTTCTCTTCCAAATCTTCCCCCATCACGATCTGGTATGCATGAATCCAAACCAATGAATAGAACATCATTATTAAATTCATGAAACTCTCTTGGTCCAATCATGTTCTCCCACACTTCAAATCCACCACTTCTACTATCATGATTACCAATGATCCAATAGATTTTTGGTGATACTATTTTTCTCCGTAAATCATTTGCTAATTGGAATTCATCTTTCAACCCATCTTGAGTTAAGTCTCCAGCAAAAACAGCAAAGTCATGTGGAGTAGAATTTATCACTTCAACTGCAGAATCATAGCTCTTCTGTATAAATTGAGGTCGTTCAGTAAAGTGAGTATCACTGAAGTGCAATATTCGTATTGATTCATCCATTGAGAACATTATTTTTTTAAGCTAATTATTTCTTCCGCTAGTTTTTCACAAGGTATTTGCATATATGCAAAATCTTTAACTTATGTCATTGTAGATTATCTTGATGACGCTTAGAACCTATGAAATAGATGACCCTGTTTCAAGTGTTATGACTAAAGGCATTTTATCTGTTAAATCCTCAAAGAATCTTGAAGAAGCAGTCAAAATTATGTCTGAGTTTGATGTAGGGTCATTATTAGTTTCCGACAATGGAAAATCAGTAGGAATAATTACATCAAAAGATATTGTAAAAATCCTTGCACAAGGGGAAGAACTGAAGAAAGTAAAGGTAAAGGATGTTATGCAAGGACCTATTATAAGAATACCAGCTCATGAGACTATATCATCAGCCCTACTAAAGATGAAAGAGCAAAAAATTAATCATCTAATTGTTGTCGATGGGGAGAAAATCATTGGGATGGTAAATCCACTCAATTTGCTAATCTAAAATGGATCAAATATTCTGATATTGTTATTTAAGAAATTAAATGAGTATCTTTTTTTATCTAGAAAAAATAATAAAGTGGTATAAAGAGAGTATTTACTGTGACTGAAGAAACTTCTGCAGATTCTGTTAGAAAGAAACAGAAATTACGTACAATTTTTACACAAATAGGTGATAGTTTGCAGGATTTCTTTAAGGAAAAGATATTTGAAAATACGGGTGAATCTCCAAACCTGATTTCAATTGAAGATGTCCAATCAGTAGAAAAAGGGACTTCAAAATCAAAAGTACATTTTGTAACTTATTATCTAAATACAGATATTGGAAAGCAATCAGAGAACTTAGTAGTGAAATTTTCTGCAGATGAATCTAGATATGAAAAAGAAATTAAGAATCATAAGCTTATCTCAGCAGTTCCAGAAAGATTCCCCGGTATTTACATGCCCAAAATAATCTACAAAAGTTCGCAAAATCGCTGCATAATATATGAAGGAGTAGCGGGAAAGAGTTTCAGAGATACACAAATAGAAAAAAACTATAAATATCAACTTGCAGGGCAAACACTAGCTGCTATTCATGGTGTGGAAAAGGGTAATTTCTCGAGCGAACCTTATAAGAAACTAATTTTGTACCTTCTATCTACTTTAGGAGATTACAACACTGAACAAGAAATCCTTGAACTAACTCTTCCATTTTTCCTAGCTTTAGAAGAATCACTAGGAAAGACTATGATTCATGGTGATTTTCACCAAGGAAATCTCTTGTTTTCCTCTGAAATCACAGCTCCAATACAGGAGATTCTGAGTGAGTTTCCGCCGAAAATAAAAATCTATATCCTTGATCCGGAGTTTGTTATGCCAGGAAGAGATAGATCTGAGGATATAGGAACATTCTTCGCAAAACCCTGTATTAAAGAATTCAGAAAATATGGAACCGTTGATGAGACACAGAAAGATATTTTGGCATTTATTGAGGGATATAATTTTGCTTTGGAGAACATAGGTTCCAATTATAGTCTCTTTGATCTTTATCCAAGTGGATTAACTATTGATTTTCATGTTGCATCTTATCTTCTCTATGATATCAGCGAGAAAATTTTGGAAAATAATTTAAGTATTCAGTCTGAGGAACTTGAACAAAATCTAAAACTTCTCTTCTTATTACTTAAAGATAAACCCTTTAGTTTCGAAATTTAATGTAATTACTTCATCTCGAAAGAACTCTTATCACTTAAGAAAGGTCTTAGAGAGTGCCCATTTTGTTCTGATAAAGTTAAGTAACTCAAAATAGAGTTTACTTTCGGAAGTAGAAATTAATTCCAAACCACTTGTTAAAGGATTATAAGAAACTACAACAAAGTATGATTCACCCTTATAGTTGATCTCAACTAAAGCTGTAATGCCATCTATTGTTGAAAGATCTTCAAAAATGGTTCCTATACTGTGCAGTGTGTTAATAATTTCTAACATATCTCTACCTGATATTTGTTCTAAAATGATCATATCAGCTTTATATTGACCAATACCTGTTGAATCATTAAAGACTGTTTCCAATTCGTTCTTTTTATCTTCTGCAATAAATTCAAACTCTATTTGAATAGTTTGCACATTGCCAAGATAGTTAATTCTTTGAAGTTGATTTGCTAAATGGTAAATTTCTGGGGAACTTTCACTTGTGTGACTCACAAGAACATCACTCAGAAAAACATAAGAACAGTTTATCGTTATTAAATTTTCTACTAGTATTTTGTTAAGCTAACAACAAATGACTTTACAAAACTTTGAAATTCTGGGGTATTACCTACTTTTAAATGATTTTTACATGATTTAGGTTTAAATACTAAACTAAGTCATCTATATAGCATGATAATATGAGAAAAATATCCACTGTTAAAAAGCAGTTCAAGATTATATACTACTGCGGATAAACTCCCCCCGCAAAAAATGAAGCAATCGCGGATGAAAATCTGAGATTGCTTTTATAACCGGAGTACGAGAAGTACTACAGTGGTATTACAAACCTAAGCAAGGGGATAATGCATGGCAGATGAAGAAATACCAGTATCAGGGAAGAAGCTTTTATCTATTCTAGAGAAGAAGGGTCCTTTAACCCAGAAGCAATTGATAAAAGCTTCCGCCATACCAGCTAGAACAGCTAGGTATGCGCTAAGGAGACTTATAGAACTGGGTTTGATCGTTAAACGAAGTAATCTTTCAGATATGAGAAGTGTCTTTTATTTCATCGTAAATAACGACAACTAAGCCCTTTTTTTCTTTTTTTCATTTTGTAATCTTGAATTATTTTCACCATAGATAAATTTATTTTGAACTTATCTAGTTTTATAGATATGGTATCTGATAACTGTGATATAGCCATTATAGGTTCTGGTTTAACTGGAATATCAGCAGCGATAGCAGCTTATTCAAGAAATCCGGATTGTTCCATTAAATTGTTTGGAATTCCATTTGATTCGAATACTGCTAAAAAGGGAGAAATCGAAAACATTCCAGGGATAAGCAAAGTTGTAGGTGTAGACTTTATCCAGCAACTTATTGATCAAGTGATAATTCTTAACGCAGAAGGTAGTCAAACTTTAGATATTACAAATGAAATGGTTAAGTCAGTAACAAAAAAGGAAAACGGATTTACTATTACTACTGAGGAAAAAGCAATTGAAACTAAGACTATTATTATCGCAACAGGTCTACCAGAGCTAAAACACACAATTAAGGGAGAGGATGATTTTGTGCATAAGGGAGTATCTCACTGTGCTGTATGTGATGGAGCCCTTTATCGAGGGAAGAAAGTAGCAATCATAGGAAAAGGTAATTTTGTTGCTAGAGGTGCACTCTTTCTACGGAAGTATTGTAGGAAGGTAACACTCCTTTGTCCTACCAGCGAACTCAACTGTGATAAAAGATTCTTAAAGAAATTACAATCCTCTGAGAATATCCTACTAAAAACTGGAATAGATTTGAGCAGCATAGAGATTTCCGGAGCACAAATTGTACAAGGATTAAGATATCAAGAAGAGGGAGAAACAAAAGATATATCTGTTGGTGGAGTATTTATTGAATTAAAAGACAAACCTGATTTCTCAATATTCGCAGATCTAAATCTGGGAAAAACTTCTGACGGATTCATCCAAACAAATGAAAATAATTCAACTAATGTTGAAGGTGTTTTTGCTGCAGGAACTGTAAAAGGAGAATTAGATTATGCACCAATTTTAATGGGTGATGGATATAAAACTGGGTTCTATGCAACGAATCTACTCAAGAAGAATGATTAGATTCTAAATTCATTGGAATTGTTTTTATATGCAAGTTAAAGCTTTAATAGTGTGAAACTTGCATTTATTTTTGCTCATCCAGATGATGAATCTCTTAGTACAGGTGGGACAATAGCTAAATACGCAGCAGAAGGTAATCAGGTAATCACTGTTTGTTTATCTTCAGACAGTGTTAGGAAATCCGAATATTTAGAAGCAGTCAAAGCATTGGGGATAGAAGAGTATCTCATTTTTGATCATCCTGATGTACATAGCAATGAACAAATAATTACACAGAAGCTCATAGAATTTCTGTTAGAGTTTAGACCTGATATAGTCATTACTCACCTTGAAGAAGATTATCATATTGATCATAGAGTAACATTTAGGATAGTTGGAGAAGCCATTGAATGGGCAGCTCATGAAACACAACATGAAAATCCTCATTTAGTTTCAAAACTATATACATCAGAAACTACAATTTTGCTTCCAAATCCTCATATCTTTGTCGATATATCAGAATTTTATCAAAAGAAAGAGGAAGCTATAAGGTGTTATAAATCACAACTATTCAAGGGTGGAGATGAATTTTACATTAATTTCCATCGTTACAGAACTTTGATGAGAGGTACTCAAGCATCTGTTAAATATGCGGAAGCATTCATGCAAATTCCTCTGAAAAAGAATAGTCCTTTTTACAGAATAAAGCATTCAGAGTTATGAAGAACTAGCTTAGTAAAAAAATAATTTGGCGGACCAGATCGGATTCGAACCGACGACCAACTGCTCCGCAGGCAGCCATTCTATCCACTGAACTACTGGCCCTAACTCCTTATAATTATTGGAATTAATCTGTTCTTAAAACTATCTTCTTTATATTTTTCGATGTTATAACCGATTTGTTAATCTAAATCTATATCAAGTTAGTGAGTTAATTTGTTTATATCTTCTCATTATTTCTTTCTTTTCTTCCACATCTTCTTCTTTCTGGATAATATCCCAAACAGATTTTTCTCTAAACCCTCCATCTTCAAAAACAGTCATTAAAACTAATGAGACATAGTTATCTTCTAGAATTATTTTCCCCTCTTTTACTAAATGCTTTACCAGTTCTAAGATTCCTTGATAATTAGTTAAAAGATGATGCCCACCCCACATAATTTTCATGAGCTCATTTAGGTGTATTTTTCTTTGTTCATTTAATATCAATGCTAATCTTCTTTCAAATGAGTCTTTCTTAGCATCTCTGGCATCTTCTGTATCTCCCCATAGAAACGTCATTACTTTCGCTGTTCTGAGTTAAACAAACCTATTTAAACCCCACAAATTTGAGTGGTGAAGTTTACAAGTAATACTAAACTCACTACAACAGTTATCTTTATTTTTATAATTGAGATAAAGAAAATCGGACGAAGCGAAAGGGCAACCATCGGTTTAATACTGAGGAACCTCCTGACTCCACTACCAGATGTGGAAATTTTCCACCATGCGAGAGCGTGGCTCATGGAACAGAAACGACACGTCCTATATTCAGAGACAATGATGCGATGAAGATAATGGTGACATTATTGAGATAATTTGCTGATGAGAATATAGGGAACGATGAAACGGCCAAGCATCTTGGAGCAAGCTTAAATAGGGCTCTTTGAGCCGGGTAAAGTGCTTAGATGAATGTTGCCAGGAAGGTCCTTGACGGCTTCCAAACAGAATCAGGGGTATTTTCGCATCGTCCAATTACTTTATTTTTATTTCAGAAGCAAATTTTAGATAAACACAAAAGTACTAGATAAACTTATTAGACTGACAAAATAAACTATTTTTGAATAGAAAAGAATAGAAGTGTCAATTAATGTATAGGAGGTTATGGTCCTATAAAGTAAAGTTAGTCATTTTTGGTTTCATTCTGCTGTTTGGCTTCATGAATCCTACAATTACCACCTTAGGTGACCAAAGGAATCGTGGAATAACAAACGATGTTTACTATTTTGCTCAATCCACAAATGCAACTTTTGACTTTTTGCTTAACTCAAGTTTAATAACTAGAGGAGAGGACGATTTAATACTTCATTTTAGATTTGTTGATGAGAATGATTCTTCACTTATTCCAGATTCTTACATTTACTTTAACATTACATCTGCATCTGATGCATTAATTTTCGAAAAAACTGTACCTGTACTAATATCGGATTATGTTAATGAAACAGTTATCTGGTCAACTTTCAATAGTCTAAGTGCTGGTACTTACTCTGTAAATGCTTTGGCAAATAGCACTACAACAGATGTTTACCAATTACAAAGGTCATTTGAATTAACTATTCTTCCAACAGGGAAAGTAAGAATGTTTTTCCCTCAGAATCCATCATTTCTATATCGAAACGAGAGTAACACAGTAAATTACGCTATATCTAACATTGGAGGTTCAACTGTTACAAATGTCACTCTAACAAATATTGAAAGTTCAGGTTCATTAGGTTCTGTTGAGATCTACATTGATGTTTTTGAACTAGAATTAGCGGATGGAGAAACATATCAAGCCAATATACGTTTTGATCCTGATACATATCTCTATAAAAAATATTCATTTTCCTATTCATACAGAACGATTGATGTACCCGCAGTTCTGATAATTGGTTCTAGTGATCCTTTAGACATTATTGTTAACCCCTATTTAGACGTTAGTAATTATGAAATGCCGATCAATGCTACAATGGGAGAAACATATGATATCTCATTTACTATAGATAATGACGAAGATAATCCATTATTCATCGTACCAAAAATAGATTGTGATGAATTGGATTATGATAATGATGATGATTCAAATTATATCAAAGTCAGTTCAGGAGAACATTTCTTTATTGTAAGTGCAATCCCAATAACTGAAGGTGTTGCTAACTTAAGATTCTGGATAGAAATTGAGTGGGAAACCATAACAGGAACTAACTGGTACTCAACATTAATGACATCCATCATAAGAACTGTTTTCATATATCCTGTAGAGGAGATTTCAGATGGGATGAATCTATATTATGCTTACGGCATCATTTTTGCTTCAATGTTTATTGGGATAATATATTTCTCTAGAGATGTTATAAAGCGATTAGCATCAAAGGGTAGATTAGATCCAGAAAGACAATTTCCTGAGGTTGTGTATCCTCTAGACACGGTTATTCTGGATGGTAGTAATATTGCTTGGGAAGAGAAGGGTCTTACGGATAAACCAAAAATAAGTAATGTTGAAGCTATGATAAATAGATTAAGTCGAGCTAATTTTAAGAAGATTGTAACAGTAGCAGATGCAGCTTTAAGATATCAAATAGACAATCAGAGACGATTAGACAAATTAGTGAAAGATGGCGCTATGAAGATGCTTCCAGCAAGAGTTGATGGTGATAAATTCATACTAAGACTTGCAGAAGAGGAGAATGCAATGATTGTAAGCAATGATATGTTTAAAGAATTCAGAGAAACATCTTCTTGGATTGACCAAAGAAGGATTCCTTACACAATTCTTGATGGAGAGGTTTACTTACATCCCACTTCTGCAATCACAACGAAAGATTTGAGGAAGGCAGAAGATAACGAACTTTAGATTGTAAAAACCTTCATATTAATTCATAAACATAAGAGAAGATATTTTAGGAATCTGTCGTAACTGAGTCATTATATAGTTAAATAATCATAAATATCGTGAAGAAAATGAATATTGACCAAGGGTATCAAGATATGCCTTTCTATGACAAGAGTCAGAGTACGATACCAAAGTTAGATGAATTGCCGTATGATTATTTCTATAATACAGATTACAACTATCTAACTATACCTGAGGTTCAATTGCTTCTGATTTTATCAGATTCACAAGTTTCTTACACATTCTCTGGTTTAAGAAAAACAACTTCCCTTCATCAACATCAGTTAACTAAAGCACTCAAACGATTACAAGATAGAGAATTACTTCTAAAAAAAGACAATGGTACTTATGAAATAACTGATTTAGGGAGTAAACGAACTAGAGAACTTCTTAGAGATCTAATCAAAAATAGAGCAATCAATACACAAGAAAATTTATCTTATTCAAACTGGAAAAGAATGAAAATCATTCCACCTATTGATCAAGATATTATAGTTTCTTATCTGGAAAGAAGATGGTTTGGAAAATTTAGATATCTTTACAGAAAAAATCTGGAAAACAGTATAGAACTTTGCTGGGAAGACGGTAGAAAAAACCAAGTCCACCTCTTTATTGGAGCTTTTGGTGATGTTGATATAGAATATCGAACTAAACATCCAAGTTACTCTGAAATGACTTATATTTCAAATTGGATAAAAAACGAAATCGTAAATCAAAACGATGTTCTAACAAAAATAGAAGAGATCGACGAGGAGATTAATCAAAATTCATACAACTAATATTTTAGTTGAACAACATTAAATATTTATAATCAATATAAAAGGAAAAAGTGAGGTAATATCATGAACAATCCAAATTTCAATGGAATGCCCAATAATCAATATATGCAACCAAAGCATGGTACTACAACTGTAGCACTAAGAATAAAAGACGGAATAATTGCAGCTGCAGACAGAAGAGCTTCAATGGGCTCATTTGTAGCTTCAAAGAAAGCTGAAAAACTTCATGAATTAAACAAACATACAGTAGCAACTATTGCAGGTATGGTTTCCGATGCTCAGTATCTAGTTAACATAACTAGAGCAAATATTAACCTCTATGAATTAGGAAGAGGTTATGCTCCTTCTACAAAGATGGCAGGGAATCTGTTAGCATCTATAATGTATGAACAATATAGATCGTACTATCCATACTGGGTAAATATGATGGTTTGTGGACTTGATGATGAAGGACCACATGTATTTACACTTGACATGGCAGGTGGAATCAGTGATGAAGATTTTGCTTCTACAGGTTCTGGATCCCCAATCGCTATTGGTGTTCTGGAATCAAGTTGGAAAGCTAATCTTACCGAAGTAGAAGGGCTCAAAATAGCTATCAAAGCTTTAGCTACAGCAATTAGTAGAGATGCGGCAACTGGTGACGGAATGGACGTAGCAGTAGTGAACAAAAAAGGAGTTAAGAGATTGACTCCTGAAGATATAAGTAAGGTTTTGGAGGAAGCATAAAATGTTGGGTCCACAATCGATGGGATATGACAGAAGCACAGTAATGTATTCTCCTGAAGGGAGAATTATTCAAACAGAATATGCACGAGAATCAGTTCGTAGAGGAAGCATTGCAATAGGAATCAAAAGCAAGAACGGTGTAGTTTTAGCAGGTTTACTTAGAGTAGTTGACTTAAATGAACCTGATTTGAAAATTCATAAAATTTCAGAAAAAATACAAGCTATTTTTGCGGGAGTAGCAGCAGATGGCCGAATATTAATAAGTCGAGCTCGTCTTGAAGCTGAAATCTTCAGGTTGACCTACAGAGATCCAATTGATGTCAAAGGTTTAGCTATAAAGATTGGTGACTACGTGCAACTTTACACACAACAAGGAGGTTTAAGACCTTTTGGTGTGGGGATGCTCTTTGGAGGAATTGATCACACAGGACCAAATCTACAATTTGTTGATCCTGGAGGTAGTGTAGCTTCATGCAAAGCAAAGGCTATGGGAGAAGGAGATTCAGAAGCAATTGCTTATTTGAAAGAAAAATACAAAGAAGATCTTACAACTGAGGAAATGGTTGAGATTGCAAAAGAAGCTATCAAAAGAGCAGCTAGAGATGTAGAACTTTCTGAAGAAAATATAGCAATAGAAATAATGCCTAATAAATAATAAGCATTTTCTTTCTTTTTTTATTACATTTACATAATATTTTGAAGAAATAATTAAATGTATAAATACTGAATTATATATTATAGATAGAGCAATAAATGAAAGTATATTTATCCAAAGCAATTCACATTGAAGGAAGAAATTGGAAGATTACTTGTGATAGTACAAATTCGAATTATTACCCGTTATCGTTTATAAGCCATGCACATTCAGATCATATACCTAAGAAGCTTCCAAAGACAAAAATTATTACTTCAAATATTACAAAATTGCTTCTAAATAATTACGTTTTAAATTTTGAAGACGCAGAATATCATGAGAACTACACGCAGGATGATGTTTCATTTCATCAAATCCCGAGTGGTCATATAATTGGGTCTACTGCTCTTATTGCAGATTCAAGTGAAGGTAAATTTGTTTATACCGGAGATGTTTCCATAAGAGATAAAGGTTTCTTGCAGCCATTTGAACCAACGAAATGTGATACGCTTATCGTTGAGAGTACGTTTGGTTCTCCTGAATATGAATTTCCACATTACAAAGATGTAATTGAACAGACAAGAGATGAGATTAAAACATATTTAGACAAAAATATTCCAGTTGTGTTGATGGGATACCCATTGGGAAAAGCTCAAATGCTTTATCATGCGTTTGGTGACCTTTCAGAGACTATTATATTACATGGAGCGAATTTTAAGGTTAATTCTTTTCTTGAGACGGAAGAAATAGAAGGTTACATTAAATCTATATCTTATCAAGAAGCAAAGGAAAAGAATATTCTTGATGAGAGAGCTAATTGGATACTCTTTGCTCCTTTAAAATCGGGAAGGAATCAGTTTTACTCTTACTTAAAAGAAAAATATGATGTCAAACTGTTTGCTTTTTCTGGATGGGGGATATCACAGAGTTATAGATACAGAATGGGAGTTGACCATGGTGTTCCTATAAGTGATCATGCAGATTTTTCAGAGCTACTTGAAATATGTGAGAAATGTGATCCAGAGAAGATATTCACAGTGTATGGACACACTACAAGGTTTGCTGCCGAGTTACGAAAAAGAGGTTTTACTGCTTATCCTTTATCAAAGCAGACCATATTAGATTCATATTTTGGTTAATTATGAACAGGAAATAAAATCATCAATTCCTTTCTCTTTGTGTAAGACCTCACTTAGGTGAACTACTTGAATCGGTATATCACGTCTTGCCAGAAATTCTCGAGCATTCCCACTAATTGAATTACAGATTAAAACTAATTTTTTCAGATTTAGAGTTTTAATTAGTTGCTCTAATTGTAATAATTTATTTGTTGGAATGGTTCGTTTCCAGTTCATAGTTATAATACCAATTTGCCTTCCTTCCAAGTAGAAATCGATAACAAATTTCTGCCTTCCTAATTTAAAGGTGGCATTCTCTCTCACAGATTCATTTCTTAAAGAGAATTCTTTCTTGAGTACATAATTGATGACAGATTGTTGTTCACTCATCAGTCTAAAATCTGTGTCTCTATTAAAAACAAACATTAATATCAGTATATTATGCTGAAAACATGAAAAAATTCATTTTATTGACAAAAAACTTGTAATAAGAGAATTCGGTGTAAAGATGTATTACACCCTTTCTGAGAGAAAACTTCTGATTAACCCATTATGTATCTCATATCTTTCCAGTTTGAAATTCTTGATAATAGTCTATCAAGAAAAGAAACATGACTCTTCATCATTATCTTAGGAATATTAACATAAACATAGATATAATCGACTTTCTTTCTGTCTACTCTAAATTCTTTTTCTCTTATCTTGTATACTATCTCATCCTCTGTAATTTCGTTTACTTCGCATGCAATTCCAATTTCGAGTTCTTCTTTTGTATATAGTATCACTGATTGTCCAATTAAGAATTTCAGTAAATTGGTTTGGTGTTCCATTTTTTCTTTTGAGAATCTTAGGAGAACAGGTGGTAGGTCAACAATTAAGTCCTCTCCCTTGGTTTTAAGTTCCTTAAATTCTCCTTTTTCATCAACTTCAAATTCGAATTCAGATGATTGAAAACTGTTACCAAGATTTACTTTAGTCAAACGAGCTATCCTGTCGGTTCCTTCTTTGTAGAAGAAGACTTCCTTACCTGTAAGTTCTTCTAAGAATTTAACAGGTTTACCAGTATATTTTGTTTCAAATGTTTTAGATTCATCATCCAATGATTGATAAACAAAAAATGGCTGATTTTTCTTTGGATACTTTTTCCACGAAGTAAGTTGTCCCATTCTCCCATTTCTGAGAATATATTGTTCATTCAGCTGAGCATCATGAATAACAAAATCTGTTACTTGAATTTGTTTCTCTTCTGATTTGCTTTGAACTTTAAGAAAAATTGGTCTGCTTATTTCATCACTAATATGAATACCTGAAACTTTTCCTTCAACAACGATATCATCAATGTGATCATAAGCAACAATAGTTCTACCGTGGAGCATTGATAATAATTTGTCCATTTTAGTAATTTCAAGAAACGATTTCACTCCTTCATCACCGTAAAATGAATTGTATTTCTCTGAAATCAGATCTGCAAATTCATCCCTCTTCCTATTCAGTTTTTTCAAAGACTTTCTTCTCATGAAATTTGGTAGAAGAAGCCAGTAAGGTAATAATGCTCCTTTAATTGGAGAAATTTCATCGTCAAGCATTGCTATTATTCGATATGCAGATCTTGGATGTGACATAAAGATATTAGCAAACATGTCCCATCTACCCGGTCTGTGAAGATGTCTATATAATCGTATCCCAGCCTCCCCTAGAAATCTTTGGCTTTCCTCTTCTGTAAACTCTTTACCTGTTAATAGTTGCACATTAAGGCCAAAATCACCTGCTATTCCTTGGTAAAAACCTTCAAGTTTGTACAAGACTTGTGCTAGTTCTTTACCATACCCTATTTTCTTCGTTTGAAGATCAGCATCTCCTTCCAAAACTCTTACGAGAATTAGTAAGAAAGCAAGAATAACATAATTTATCAAGAAGTAAACAGCAAATGGGACTTCTTGAGGATATGCAGCATAATCCAAGGTTGTTGCTGGCAACAAAAAAGCTTTCTTTATCACCATTTCAGTTGCTGCGATAAATTGAAGCCACACAACGTGAAGTCGAGAATTATGTGCTAGTTCATGAGCAACAATTCCCTTGATGTCTTCGTCACTGAAATCTGATAGATCCTTAGCTATTAGAGCAACTCTTTGGTCAAAGAATGGACCATAAGCCATTGCATTTAAGATAGGAGCTTCAACGAAACCGACTTTGATTTTCTTCCTTATACCTAATTTTAATCTTACTTCTTCTACTATGCCTAAAACTCTTTCATCTTCTATCTTTTTGATACCTAGGAGCTTTGTTAATAATGGACCAGAAACAAAATACATTCCGAACGCAAGAAGAATAATAATCTCGTAAGGTGCAATTGTAAGGAAAATAATTCTTTCAGCTATATTATCATTTAGCACAGCGGATAGATAAAATACAGAGAGATTCTCAGCTGTTATAGTTCCAGTATTTTCTAGTATATTTGTAACGGTATATAACACTACGTAGATTAATGCAAAAAGAACCAGATATAGGAGTTGAGGAGACATCATTCTACTCACTAAGATGAATCTTCTTCCAAAGAAAATAAGAGCCATTATAAGAAATACATATATCATAAGATTATATGCCCAACCAGTGAAAATCTCTGTCTCCTCTTTCTTTATCAAGAAGTAGATTTTATCACCAACAGTTCCTACGAGAAAAACAAAATAAGTTGCAACTGAAGTTATCATTAATTCTCTCCAGACAGGAGATTCCCTCAGTTGATAAGTTTGATAAACAGCTAAAACAAAAAAGGCTAGCGCTATAGCTAGCAACCAAGCACTCATCAAAATAAGTACTAATCCGAAAGTCAATCCAATGAGGGCTAACATCATATTTTCAGAAGTAGTTCCATGCTTGATTTTTGTCCTAATTTCAGTTACTAGGAAAAGCAATCCAAGCAAAGCAATTAAAATCCCAATTATTATGGTAACGTCTCCTCCCAAGAGTTTATTCCAAATATCTAGAAAATAATCTGCTGCAGACATATTATCATTGGCTTTGAGTTAAGAGTATTTAAAACCTTTACCTTTTGCTATCTTACAAGCTAATAACAAGTTTGTGCGAAATATATTATAACCCACCATTATACTATTTTATTACTCATGATTCCAATACCTGAAAAGATTCTATACAAAGATGGTTCTTTTGTTTTTAATTCTAAGACACAAATCTACTTTGATGAAGAATTACAAGATTTAGTTGATTTCTTCTCAGTATTCATTCTAAATTCATCAAAAAATATATTAGAAAGAGTATCATCAAAAAAGGACAAGGAATGTATTATCTTTGAATTAGATCCAACATTATCTCATTTGGAATCAGAGGGTTATTTGCTTAATATAACAAGTGATTTCGTGCTTTTGACAGCACTTAATCCTCAAGGGATTTTTAATGGATTACAATCATTGCGCCAACTCCTTCCTCCAGAGAGTGAAGAGTATTCTTTTGAAAAAGACGTTAGATGGAAGATTCCATGCATCGAAATAGAAGATAAACCTCGCTTCAAATGGCGGGGAGTAATGTTAGATGTTAGTCGCCATTATCAAGAAATAAAGACTATCAAGCATTTATTAGATTTCATGGTTTTAATGAAAATGAATGTATTTCATTGGCATTTAACTGATGATCAAGGTTGGAGAATTGATATTGAGAAATACCCGAATCTAACAGAGATAGGATCCAGAAGAAAAGATACTAAAATTGGGAGACATCTTGGAAAAAAGTATAGAGGAAAATCCCACCAAGGATTTTATACAATGGAAGATATACAGGAAGTAGTAAGATATGCTCAAGAGAGGTTTATTACTGTTATTCCTGAAATTGAGATGCCAGGGCATGCAACCGCTGCAATTGCTTCACACCCAGAATTAAGTTGCAAGAAGGAGATCCTAGATGTTGCAATCAAACCAGGAATTTTCTCTAATATTTTTTGTGCAGGACAAGAAGAGACTTTTCGTTTGCTAGAGGATGTACTAGAAGAAGTAATATCTCTATTTCCTTCAGAAATCATTCATATTGGAGGGGATGAGGTTCCAAAGAGGAGATGGAAAGAATGCGATCAATGTCAAGAAAGGATGAGAAAAGAGAATATTGACGAAATTCAATCACTTCACCATTATTTTACAGACAGAATGGCTTCCTTTTTGAAATCCAAAGGAAAAACTACAATGGGATGGAATGAAATTCTACATAACAAAATTGATAGAAACGTAATTATTCAATGGTGGAAGATGAATAAGAAACAAGTGATGACACATATTCAAGAAGGTGGAAATGTTGTTGTATCCAGATTTTTCCGCTATTATCTTGATTATAATTATATCGTAACTCCCCTGAGGAAAACATACACATTTGAACCAGTTCCCAAAGGTTTGGATAAAAAATACCATCCAAATATTCTAGGTGTTGAAGCAACTATTTGGACAGAATGGATACCTACAATTGAAAGATTGGAATGGCAAGTTTTTCCAAGACTCTTTGCAATAGCAGAGACAGGTTGGTCTCGAAGAGAAAGGAAAAATTACAAAGATTTCAGAAAGCGTCTTTCTCATTTGTCTAAAAGGTTGGATATTCTTGGAGTACAGTATGCTCCTTTGGAAGATGTAGACCCGAGTAATTGTTATAGATTCTGGCACCTGAGAAATGCTTTCAAATGGCCAAAAATCTAGCAAGAAACACTTTCTGTTTTTCTATGCGACTCATACTTCAGATAATTATAACTAGGATATCCAAAAGAAATAAGAAGAAGGTCTGAGAATATTGTTAGAGACAAATGTCAGACATTGAGATGAAGATGAACATATTAATTGAAGAAGCTAATGCAAATTATAACGCTAATCGTTTCAAAGATGCTGCTCGAACATTTGAACATCTTATTTCTTTGGCAATTAAAAACAATGAACCAGAAGAAGCTATATATTTCGCTTATCGAACTGCTGATTGTTGGAAAAAAGAAAAAAGTCTGATAAACAGGTCACAAATCTTTCTTGAAATAGGAAATTTAGCATTTAGTTTCGGTGCACAATTAGCTGAATCAATCGAAGCTAAAGCTACAAATACTGAAGAAAAAGCAAAAGCTCTTTTCATAGCTGGACAATGCTTGTTGTTTATAGATCCTACAAAAGCTAAAAATGCTTTAATTAAAAGCATGAAACATTTTGAACAATTGGCTGAATCTGAGAAGGATACCCAAAAATCTGCACAATATCTCAGGGATGCATTGGAAGCTACAATATTGATGAAAAACAAGAAACAAGAGAAAGATTTGATGATTAGAATAGCTAATTTATATATCGAAAGTGCTGAGAAAGATCTAAAAAAGAAATCACCGGAGAGTATGCAATCAGCTTTAAGATCGTTTGAAGACGCATTAGATATGTTCAAAGAACTCAAGTCTAAGGAAGATATTACTATTATAACCAAAAAGATTGATAAGTTGAAGGAGAAAGTTGCTGAATATGACCCATTTGCAACTTAACTACACAATTATTTTTAATAAAAATGGAAAACAAAAACTATCTTCGGTTCATTTTTTAAATAATTAAGAATAAAAAGTAAAACTCTTAAGAAGAGAAAAGAGAAGAAGATTAAGGTCCCGTAGCTCAGCTGGATAGAGCATCTGCCTCCTAAGCAGAGGGTCGTGCGTTCGAATCGCATCGGGACTGCCATCTTTCTTTATGATGGAAAAATTCCATAATAGAATGGTTATCATGAATTCCTCTACTGA
>JAGLTB010000172.1 GCA_023270155.1 Candidatus Heimdallarchaeota archaeon
TCCTTTCCTTCTAGCTTTAGCTAAAACCCCTAATGTTTTGAAAAATTCTGAAGAAAACAATGAATATTCTTCCAAAGCTGAATCATTTGATAATTTTTCTATCCAAGGAGTATTGTAATGTATTCTAGTATATTTTACATACAAAGGAATTTGAACACCTATTTTTCTTAAAGCCGGGGCAACTTGGGCATTGTAATTTATTTCTCCAGGTCCTGAAACTCTGATATATACAGGTAATATGGTCTGCAGTTGAGAATGATTTGAATCTAGACGAGGTGAAAGATTACTCTCATATGGAGATAAATCTATTTTGCTTTTATTCAGGTTAAATGAATATTCAGATTTATCTAATGGACATTTTCCATGAAAGAGAATATCATCATTTTGTTCGATACTAGAAAGAGTTATTCGATAACCATCATTTGGACATTCATAAAAGAATGGTGAATAATCGTCTTTTTTTGCACTTGTTGTTGGACGAAATCCCATTTCCTTTATCTTTTCAGTTGCTTTGTTAAACTCATCAATGTACATCTTGCGATTTTCAAGGAAAGGGAGATAGCCTTCTGCAGCTAATTTTCTAATTTCGGGAGATGATGAGGGGCAAAACACTACTCCATAATCATTGTATATATTTGCTTGAATCCCCCATATCAGAGTCATCCATTCTCCAAATGTTGAAGCTGCTCTATATGTTTCTCTTAAAAAAGTTAAGATATGCTCTACTCTTTCCATAAAGAGTTTGAATTCTGTTTTATCAAGTGATGATTTAAATTCACTAAAGATATTCTTGATAACAATTAAATTTTCGTTGAGCCACTTGTGATTGTTTATAGGTATCTTATGTGCAGCTATGCCCTCAGTCAAGTTAGAAAAATGAATCGGTTTACTATTTGAGGATTGATTGTTCAATAAATGAATAGTAGTTATTTCTGGCTGGATACCATCATGTGTATTTATGAGAAAAACAGGAACCAATGTTTTCCCTTTTTCTTTAGCGATTTCAGACATTTTAACTGAAGTTATAATTTTGTTTCCTATTATTCCGGATCCTCCAAAAATAGTTGCTTGTTGACCTGCAATGACTACACCCTCGTTTATCCTGTCTATATTATCATCAACTTTCGGTGTAAGAAGTCCAAGTTTCTTATGATAATTTCTTAAAATAACTTTCAGTTTTTTTATTCGGTCTGAATTGATTTCTATCTTAGGTAATTTGCTCACCAAATCAACTGCATCTTTGTAGGTTTTAGCAATGTTTCCATAGAAATAGGTTGAATCAGGAAAGGCTGTGTTATTTTGGACATAGGCTTCATATAAATCTCCTATAGTATCCATAATGGAAATTTGTTCCTTTTATTCTTAACAATTCTTATATAACAGTGTTTTAGTTTTCCATTTGATGGAATTATGGAAAAGAAACATAAGATTGTTCATTTGGAAATTCCAGTTAAAGATATAGCAGTTGCGAAGAAATTTTACGAGAAAATCTTTGGTTGGGAAGTGACAATTACTGGAGAGAATTATGCTTTTTTTAAAGACACAGAAGATGGAGTTGGTGGAGCATTTGAACAATCAGAGAGAGTAATGAAGGGGGATTTTATGCTATATATTAGCACTGAGAAAATTGAAGAATCATTAGCAAGTATAGAAGAATTTAACGGAAAAATTTTACAAGCTAAGACAAAAATTTCAGATGAACATGGTTTCTGTGCTACATTTGAAGATCCATTTGGCAATATTCTTGGATTATGGTCTGAAAAATAAATTCTAGACTTATTTTCAATTTTTAGTAGAAACTATAACAAAAAATCAAATAATTCCCGACACAATACCTTTAAGATAAGTTTTCTACTAAAATTGATTAATATTATTAGGAAATAGATAAATACAACAGATGGAAACTTACACAAATTTTTTAAATGAAGAATATGTAATAAACCGCAAGAAACAATTCTAAAGGTGAAAATTAGAAATGGCGAAAGAATGCCCTAAATGTCACAGTAAAAATCTCAAAGAAGTGGAGGATAAATCGAAACCAATTGCTTATTTCGGTCATCAACCTATATACAAGAAAAAAATTGTTTGTAAAGAATGTACTTATGAATATTTTCCAGAAGAACCTTCAGCTGGTTAATAGAAGAAAAAGTACTGATTTATTTTTCTTCCTTTCTCCTCCCATTTGTCGATTCTGTTTAACGGATTCAATTTCATATTCCTGAAGGTTTAACCCGATGAGCTTAGTAACTTTTTTTAAAAAACACCTCTTTCGAATTATTGTCATTCTTATCATGATTGGTACACTCACATATTTTTTTCTTCGTTTATGGTTAAAAGGTGAATTGGCAGATACTTTTCTGGCATATAGAGACACAATAGTTTACTTGTTGATATTAGCGTTTTTCTTAATGCTAGTCAGTCTCTTCATCAAAGCATATCGTTTTTATATACTACTTAGAGTATCGTCAGATCATCTAACATTCAAAGGATTCCTTATTCCTTTTTTTGTTGGTTATGGGTTTAGTACTATTGGTCCTCTTAAATCAGGGGAAATTGTAAGTGTTGAGATAAATAAGAGATCAGTATCCATTCCCCGTTCTTCTTCTATAGCCGCCATAGCTTTTTTCAGAATTCTTGACATGTTATTTGTTTTAATTTTCTTTATTGTTGCTCTAGCAGTTACAATTCCCAAAATTAACCCAGCAAATATTATTATATATAGAATAATATTCTATGCATCTTTAGGAGCAACAATTATATTATCCTTTATCTTGTTTTTTCCTCCAATAGGTTACTTTACGCTAAAAATCCTAAAGGTGATAACTGGCAAATTTTCAGTAAAAGGAGAAAAATGGCTGGAAAAAGTAATTCATCCTGCTTTAGAAAATTACTATAAATCATTGAAACATCTTTACAAGCAAAAACTCATGGCGACAGGAGTAGTTATCACTACGGTTATCCGATGGGTACTAGAATTTTATTCACTAAAATTTACTTTACTTGCATTTGGTGAATCTATTTCATTCATTGATGCTGCAAGCATATCATCAATTACTCTGTTAGCTGGCATAGTCACTCCAGCTGGCTTAGGAACAGGTACTATCACTGCACAGGTCCTCATTGAAGGTCTATCTGTAACAATTACATCAGCAATAGCTGCAGCTGTTGTGATATATCAAACTTTAGTAGGGACTGGATTAACCCTCTCAACAGCAGCTATCTCATCTATTTTTATTAAAGAAAAAGAACTTGAAAAAACAGAAAAAGATGAAGAGCAAGAAGAAGATAACATTGAGAATGAGTAATCATTCCCTTTCTTCAGATTCCACGTTTGAGTCTGTTGATGAGAAATGGATGAAAATTATATTCTTCCATTTTTTTACAAGTTGTATCAACATCATATTCAAGTCTAATATGTTCATATTCGAACTCTTTGGTTTTTTCTCTGATTTTGAAAATCATGAAAGAAGATCTAGGATCTTTATCTCTCGGTTGCCCTACAGAACCTGGATTGAGAAGATGTTTTTGTTCATTAACAATGTGTAAGGGTTTATGTGTATGTCCTAAGAAAAGAAAATCAATTTCAGTATAATCCCTAGTTATTTCGAAAAACATGTTATATGACCAAGATGGTAAATTGGGAGAAACATAATCTCGTAAAGGTTTTCTTGGGGAACCATGAACAAACATAGCATTTCCCTCTGTTACAAAAAGAGGGAATATAGAGAAGAATGGATGAGAACCTAACAATTGTATTTCATATTCAGAAATTTGACTTTTTGTCCATGAAAGTGAAATCTTTGGTAGGGGATTGAAGTATGTAAAATTATTTGTGAAGATAGCATAATCGTGATTTCCCACTACATGAATTTGAGCAATTTTTTCTACGATTTTTATACATTCTTTTGGATTAGGTCCATATCCTATTGTATCACCTAAATAGATGATAATATCTGGTGATAAATCATTGATATAGTCAACTACTGTAGTTAAAGCTTCTAAGTTGGCATGCACATCAGAAAATATTGCTAATGTAATCATTGACTATACACACTATAGGATTATTATAGAACAACTATTTTAAGATTTATTCAATAAATATCAAAAAATGAAGAAAAAGAGAGAGATTATATTTCTTCCTCAATAACTTTGTATTTCTTTAAAGCAAATGCACCTACACCAACAAGACCAATAGATACAATGAATATCAGTAATGCTATTATGTCTGGTTCTAGAGGTTTGGAAATTATTGGCCCAACATAAATTTGGAAAAGAGCTGTTTCATTATATCCATGACCTCTTAGATGCATACGTACTGTAATATCAACAAATTTAGATTTATTCCTGGTTGTTTGTGGGATAATAGAGCCGTTGTAATTAGTATTGTCGATTGTTGTAAGATTTGTTGCAAGATTTGTTGTATTTAAATCAGTTTTTAATTCCTGTATGGCTATATACACTCTAAGATTGTTCAAGATGGTTCCGTTATCTCCTGTTATTGAAATATTCACGTTTATCTCTTCACCTATGAGAATCTCAGTTTGAGCAATAACATAGTTGTCATATGAAATTGTGTTTTGAAAACCAAGAAGCCATTGAACCTGTCTTAATAGCAAGTACCTGTTTGACTCACTAACAAAATAGCTATTATTCATTAAATCAGAAGAAGCAGTAACAATTAATCTTCCACCCCTTTGTAATTCAACTCCTGCTTGCAATGTAGCTGAATCATTAATCGATAAATCATTAGCGGCATCAAACATTCCATCTTTATCTAAATCAATGAAATAATCTCCAAGAATCTCAATAGTTGGATATAAATCTCCATCTTGCAGTTCTATTGTTCCTTCTCCAGTTTCCATTGTGAAATTGATTGCTGACCCATCATATCTAATCATATCTACTGCTTGATTTGTAAATGCTGTAGAGCTGGAAAAATAATCTAGGTCATAAAACGCTGAACTATCAACAAAAATAGAAGAGTTAATGGCCAATTCTTTTGAAAAAAGAGTTGCGTTGTAAATTTCGAGACCAAAATAAGTTATCAAATCATTCACTCTTTGAGCCCCTCTTCCAGCGTCTCCTAAAATCATCAATCTACCACCAGATGAAGCATGAAATCTTAGTGCATCTATTTCGTCATCCTCTAAATCTCTCAGTGAACCAGCGAGGATTACAAGATCAAGTTCTACCAACCTAGCAGTAGTAAAAATAAATTCATCATCAGGTCCTACTCGTGTTACATTCATATTATAAGAAGAGAGGAAATTTGTAAACGATGACATGTTTTCCCATGCTGTTTTATATGAATCTGATACATAAGCAAGTACATCCATTTCCGCAAAATCTTCAATGTTAGAGAAATAAGTATGCTGTTTTTCTAATGTAAAGGTTAACCAACTTGTCGGTCTATTATCATACAAGAATGTATTGTTAAAAATTGCTGTATAATTCTGAAAAACTATTAATGATAACTTCATTGTTTCACTAGGATTGAGTTGAATATCATTTCCCAAAATGTCTTCTGATTTTAGTTCTTTGACTACCTCAACGGAAACAACATGATCATGGAAATCGTCCTCATATTCAGTTAGAGCAGAGAATGTATTCTCTTCTCCACTTACATTTAAATCTGTTACAAATGAATTTACATCACCTGTCCCATTAACGTAAGCATCTCGAGCTCCTTCTTCGCGATAGTTTATTGCAATAGCATCATCAGGAGCTACATCAGAGCCAAAAAACGTATCATAGTTGCTATCAAATAATATTGCATACCAAGTGTGAGTTTCGTTATTATAACTATCTCCGGGAGGGATAGTTGTATTAATGGGGATATAAATTGAACTTGTATAACTGAAACCCATAAATAGGTGTGTTAAATTTGCTTGGACACGAAAGGATACTGATATATGATTCCTACCAAAATCTGCACTATAGGTAGTAGCATTTTCCCATTCACCTTCATAACTTTCTAAGTCACCATCAATCACAGGTTCAGTACTATTTTGGTAGACAATTTTGTCTGGTAGATTAGGTGAATAATCGTTATTCTTAGCATCTGTAGTTGTAAAAGATGTTACTAAACTACTTGCTAGGAATTGTCCTAGAATTATCATAGAAAAGATAACAAGAAATTTAATCTTTTGTTTTCGCAATTTTGTATACTCCATTCAATTTAGTAAAGCGCTAGCTTTTGCCTTTTTAAACTTTATTTATGCAAAGAAGATAATCATACTTTTCATATGATTGTCAACAAAATACTTATTTGACTTATGAATAAGTGTAATAAAGAAACTTGTTTAATCCCTTCATCACTCTGGGGAAGATTGAAGATGACTGAGCTGCGGAACAAACTCCTAAAAGACGAATATAAAGAGAAAGAAGATGTTAAGAAATTCCCAATAATTGCTTTGCTAGACATTTCAGAAGAAGAATTTAAGTTATTGAAAGAATTGAGCTTAGAAACTATTAACGATTTAGCTAGTAAGTGGGAACAGCAATACGAGAAGATAATCAAGAAGATTCCAAAAGAGAGAGTAAACAGCTGGATAGCAGCTAGCCGACTGCTCTTAGTTGGTGATACCGAAAAAATTACGACGGGAGCTAAAATCGTAATGGTTGGAATTGATAATGCAGGTAAAACTTCATTGTCAATAGCTCTAAAGCACCGTGGTGCATTATCATTACTGTTTCAAAAGTTATATGCTCTCACACCTACGAGAGGTCTATTGAGAAGCAAAATCGAAGTTTTTGGTATGGATGTACATATCCATGAACTAGGAGGACAAAACGTTTATCGTGAAGATTATCTGAATAATCCTCAGCAATATTTCCTTGGAACAGATATTGTAATTTATGTAGTTGATGTGCAAGCTAAAGACAGATTTGAAGAAAGCTTTGAATATCTGAAGCAAATTACCAATGTTACTAATGCATTAAAGCTTAAGGTACCTTGGAAAATATTCTTCCACAAATCTGATCCTGAATATGAAATTGACGATAAAACAACAGAGATTTTTAGCTCAATTATAGAGTATATGACAAACAATTGCCCCTACTTTAACCCAGCTGAAGATTTATTCAGAACAAGCGTTAAGATAAGATCTTCCATTTTAGGCGCCTTTTCTCACATATTTAGAGACATATCACTTATACAACATGGAGTTGTTGATGCATCAAAAGAGGTTGCTGAGCTGCTTAAAGCTGATTTCTTTGGTTTATATGATTTCAGAAGTAATGTGTGCTTCGCTCAATACTCAGAACAGGAAGAATTAGAGGACTTAGCACATACAGCATATTATGAAGCTATTGAAACCATAGTGAATATGAGAGAACCTTTTCTAAGAATCAGAAGATATACATTAGATAAAGATGTCAATGAGATTTTTATCCTAAGGGACTTAAAATTTGGAGGAGATCGCTATATTATGGCCATGTTCACTCAAGACGAAGAAATGGCTAGAAGCTTAGATCAAGACGCGATTCAAGAAATAATTGACGAACAACTTAAGGATTGGATTGAATTCAGAGGATATGCAGCATTTCCGTTAGATTGATTCTTATCGCATATCTATTTTTTGTCTATATTCTGTACCAAATAATAAATGAACATGCCTTGGTAGCTCAGCCGGCCGAGAGCGGTGGTCTCGTATTTTTGAAAGAGACAACCACAGGACAGGGGTTCAAGTCCCCTCCGAGGCTCCATTCTGTTTCTCATTAAACTTTAAATATAGCTGGGTTCAGTTTGTTCTATGGTTTCATATTTATTTATAGTCAATCCTAATGCCAGAAATGGTGAAATTGGTAAGATGTGGCCAAATATTGAATCAGAAATTAAGAAACAAAATTTCGACTATTCAGTAGAACTAACAAAGGAGCCCCTACATGCAATTGATATTGCACGAGATAAAGGAAAAGATTTCGACTGTATTGTAGCAACAGGAGGGGACGGTACAGTAAATGAAGTTGCAAACGGTGTATATGAAATAGATGGAACATTCGGAGCTCTTCCTTTAGGAAATGGAAATGATTTTGCTTTTGGACATAAATATGATGAGAACTACATGAGGAGTTTGAATATTCTACGTGAATTTAAAACGTTAGATCTTGGAGTAGGAATAGCCAGAAGTGAGGATCAAGAACGGTATTTTGTAAATATTGTAGACACAGGAGTTGGAGCAACTATCTCAGTATCGTCATTCACAGATGCTAAATGGTTAAGAGGATTTGTCAAATACTATTACCTTGCTCTTAAAGGAATAGCTAAATATAGAGTGGTTCCATCAAGAATTAAGATTGATGACTTAGATGAAATTAAGACAAAATTAGTGATCATGGCTGTAGGATGGGGGAACCGATTTGGAGCAGGATTCAACGTTTTACCAAATAACTATGGTTTCAGAGATGATTTTCAAATAGTCATAGCTGGAGATGTAAGAAAACTTTACCAGTTTTATCTTCTTAATGTTCTAAAACCAGGTAAGCATATTGGTAAGAAAGGAGTTAATTTCTATACTGGCAAGAAAGTGAGTTTAGAAGTAGACAAACCTCTACCAATAGAAGTTGAAGGTGAGATTGTTAGTTTTGGAGCAAGGAGTATAGAATTTGAAGTAGCTCCTAGGAGAATAAATACTGTTGTACCTCAAGAATTAATAGATTTGAAGAATGAAAAATCGAACTGATTTTTCTTTTATTCGGTTTTTTTCGAGAAAAAGATATTAAATTGTTTATCCATATAGCTTATTTGCAATAAAATGAATGAAAGTTATGGGGGTAATCCTTTGCATGTCGGATTTATAGTAAAAAGTGTATCTGGCAAAGAACTGGAAGGAAAAACGATTTCAATCCCCAGAAAAGATAGGGAAATGTTTCCCAAAGCAGGAGTGTTATTTTTTATTGAGTCTTATGATGAATATTTTGGATCTCATATCACAAAGAAGGGAGAAATTACGGGATTAGATGAATGGTTTTCCAATTATCCAGTTAAACAGAATGATACGATTATTATTTCCAAATATTCAGAGGGATATTACCTTACAACGATGTCCGAAATAGTAGAGCAACAACAACACTTTGCATTGGAAATGGAAAGAATATTAGCATTGGAACCTGGTAATATTTTGTGTCCAAATTGCAGATATAATTTGGAACATGCAGGGAAGGGAACTAAAGATGATTCCTACATCTTAAAGTGTGCTCGATGTGGATTTACTTTGGTAAAAAAAAGTCATTTTGATATATAGGTGAAAATATCCATGTATTATATGCATTTTTCTTTTGAATGATCTTAATCTTCATGAAGCTTATGTTACATAATCTATGGATAGCTAAAGATACAGGTGAATGCCTTTTTCATCGAAAGTATGGTAGCATAGAGCATGACGAGAATCTAATTACTAGTTTCTTAAGTGCAATAGAGATTTTTGCACAAAACATAGATCAGGGTTGTGATTTTCTTCAAACTTCAAGTTACAAGTTTGTTTATACAACTGGGAAAAACACTGTAACAGTAGCTTGTATCGACAATTGTGATGATGAGTCAATAGTTAGACAAGAAATTGATTCCATTCAAGATGAATTTATCAGCAGATACTCTAAAGAACTTGAAGAGTGGAATGGTAGGGTTGAACGATTTGGAGCAATGAAGAGTTTTGTTGACGATCATTTGCACAAATATGGAAAACCAATCAAAAACTTGTTAACTTCGAGACTAGAGCTAGATCCCTCAATGGGGAAGAGAGACATGAATTTAAAATTCAGTTCACAACAAGACAAAGTGATTTCTCTACTCAAATATAGAGGAGCAGCAACGATAAGTGAGATAGCAAAACTAATGAAACTCACGGAACCAGATACAGAAAAAGCTGCTAAAGCACTTCTATACAACAATATTATCAGAGAAGCTGCAAATTCTTGAAGTTGTATTATCATACGTATTTTTGTCCTATAAATAATCATCAGTTAGTTTTTATAATCATTTTTTAATATTCCATCAAAACAAAACCAAGTGATAACATGCAAGTATTTGCAGAAACATTACAGTTCCAAACAGAGGGAGAAATAGATATAGTCGATTTGACACATGAGCTAGATAAGTTAGTTTCTAAATCAGGTATAAAAGAAGGGATGCTAACTGCTAATGTAATTGGATCTACAGGAGCCTTGACTGCAATAGAATTCGAATCTGGAGTTTTAGATGATTTCAGAAAAATGTTAGAAAAACTTGTTCCAAAAGGAGCAGGCTACAAACACGATAAGATTGATTCAAATGCACATTCACACTTAAGGGCATCTTTGCTAGGACCTAGTCTTTCATTAGCCATTAATAATGGAAGATTACAACTTGGTACATGGCAACAACCTGTCTTCGTTTGTCTAGATGTACGCCCACGATCTCGTAGGATTGCAATCATAATAGTTGGAGAATAATATTAATGGAAGCAGAATATACAGTAATAAGATGCACTAGGTTAAAATGTGGAAAATTCAGTTACTGTAAAACAAAGCAAAAAACAAAAAAATGCCCTTATTGTGGAAGAGTAGTAAAGTTAAACAAAATCAAACCCATACCTGCTAAAACCACAGTTCACGCAAGAAGATTGGTTCAAGAGTTCAATAGAAAACTTGGTGAGCTTACTGAACCTGGTTGGTATAAACCAGAGGAAACGACAGACATAAATTGAACAATCTAAATTAAAGTAATTATAGTTTTTATTTTATGTATTGCAGTCAAAATGTTTTTTTAGTAACTTTCTTACCAATATTTAATGTTATTTTCCAAGGGCACCATAGAACTCCTCAGTGATTCACCGTTCAAACAATTCGTATTAATGGAATTAGAAAGAGAGAGAATATATCAATCTTTCATTCAAATTGATGAATTAGTAGAAATAAGCGAAATATGGACAAGTTTTTCTAGAATATGTGCGGATTCTCTTTCTGACGTTTCTTCATTAGCAAATCTTCTTTATCAGAGATTCTTGGATGAATGGACACGGGACAAATCACAAATTGAGAGTGATAAGGACAGAAAAGAAAATCTAACGATCAAAATAGAAAATCTCCAAGAATTTCAGATGGAACTTGCTATTCTAATGATTATATATTCAGATATAGTAAATACAGGAATTTTTGAAACAGAACCATCAGCAGATTACTGTAGTTCATATGTCGAAGGACACCATATATTGAATAACATTTCACAAACTTATTTTGATTCTACTCACCCTCGAGCTTCAAGTATTGAAGAGATTATGCTAACATTTCTCTTACTAAATCAGAAACATCAGTTAATACAAATACTTGAAAATTCTCCTCAAAGCGAATCTAATAAACGTTATATCGAAGAAAGCGGTTCTTATGAACTCGCATATTCAGAATTTGAAGTATCTTTTACAGCTGAACTATTGAATCGATTAGGAAGAGATTGGTGGTGGAAGGATCCTATAGCATCTCATTTCGCTTTTGAGAAAAGTTTATCTCATTTACAAAAATCTTTGAGTTTCTATAAGCAATTACCTGAAGATCCGGAATTGAGGGCTAAACTAATTGATGAAAATCTCATCCCAATTAACCAAGCCTTACGAAATAAAGAACTAATTGACCATTACTTCAGATTAAGCAATGAAGCTGCAAAGAATGATATCTTCATTGCAAGTGTTGAATATCTCAATCTAGTTTTAGGATTAGAACAAGAAGCTCTTGAGATTATTTCAAAAAACACTCAAACCTCAGATAGAAATCTTAAACTAAAAGAGGATATAGTAAAGGAAGAAACAGTACACCTATTTTTACAGAGTATAGCAGAACTAGCTTCTAAAACCTCTCAATTGATTACTATCATACCATCTGCAAAAAAAAGTTCAATTCAAGAATTAATAAAACAAATAGAAGAAATAGTGAATAGACCAGGTTTAAAGGTTAACATTAATTATGTGAGTAGTCTTCCTTTTGTTTATCTAAATTATGTTCAGGAGTTTAAAATAGCAATCTTAGAAGATATACCCTATCCTAAAGCGATGGAAAGAGCGGAACAGAATTTTGTGAGATTTATTGAAAGGTTAGAATATGCAACTAATGATATTGCAGTTCAACTTATGAATTTAGAGAAAAAAGGTAAAAAAATCAAAATAGAAGATGTAGAAGTTTTAATAGATAATATCAAGAACATAAAACTCGCTGCATATTTTCTCCCAAAAACAGAAAAAAAAGTCTACATTGTCAAAGACATCGAATGTTTAGAGTTTATCGCAGATTCAATTCATCTCGAACAATACCTAAGAGATAAGGAAACAAACGAAGTACTCGATCTAATTTACCATGCTAAGGCACATTATTATTCAACAAAAGCTTTAGAAATTTCTCAACTCAGTGGAACATCTAATATTGATAGTAAATGGATTGAACAGCGATATTCAAACACATTTATACAAGGACAAGACGTTGAACTCAGATTATTTGAATTAGCAAGGCAATTCTTATTCCTTAATACTGTGATTGACAAACTTGCTCAAGCTTACAAACTTGCTCATTCAAGAGAACCTTCAATTAAGAGCAATTATCAAGCAATTATCAATAATACTTTCAAACATTTTGAATTATTTGATGCAATTAATTCAAGAATAGCTGCTGATTGCAAGGAATTATTAGAACATAAAGAGCTCTTTAAGATAGATGTTTCAGAAGTTAGTTGGAATACTATTGAAATTAAGAAGAACCTAGCTGATGCTTTAATTCATTTCTTAGAAGCTACTAAAAATGCAATTCTTGCATTTGGGGCAGATACAAACAAAGAAAATTACAAAGCAGCAACTTATTTCAATGAAGCTGCAAAGTCGGCAATTAGTTCTAGTGACATACTTCAATCAATATCAACTTATGATCAAACTTTCGCTCAATTAGCTAAATCAGCATATGAATTCAGTGTTTTACTAAAAGAACTTGAACGAAAATCACGAGATTCATCTA
>JAGLTB010000173.1 GCA_023270155.1 Candidatus Heimdallarchaeota archaeon
AAAGACAACTTAAGAAATTTGATTCAACCTTTGTTCCTGTAGGTGGTGGCGGTCTAATATCAGGGATTGGTGGTTACTTTAAGGAAACTAAGTCGGATATGGTAGTAATTGGATGCCAGCCTGAGAATTCCTCGGTAATGTATGAATCTATTAAAGCGGGAAAGATTCTAGATCTTCCTTCTAAACCAACTATATCTGATGGAACTGCTGGAGGGATAGAAGAGAATTCCATTACCTTTAATTTGTGTAAAGCATATGTAGATGATTATGTACTAGTGTCGGAAAATGAGATAAAGGAAGCAATTCGATTAGTGATTGGCAAACATCAAATGCTGGTCGAAGGTGCTGGAGCTCTATCAATCGCATCCTTTCTGAAACAAGAAGAGAAACACAAAAACCAAAATATTGTTTTAGTAATAAGTGGTTCAAAGATAAGCATGGACGTTCTAAAGGAAATATTATGTTAATTTTCTAGCTGATTAATATCGTTTTATAGAACCAATTTCAAGATTTTCTCTTTCTTGAAACATTTCAATTTCTACAATGTTTTCCATTTTTTCTCCTTTTAAAAGATTCTTGAACATAAAAAAATCAGATGGAATAATGTCTTCTTTATTTCTTTCTATTTCACTTTCCGAAAACCATCCCAATTTCCCTTCTTTTGTTTCCTTCATACTTCCTCCTTCAAAAGAAGTATGACATAAGATAATTAAGAAATGTTTTAACGATTCACCTGTTTTTTTCTCTCTTAAAATCTCGTTGAGTACTGCCTTTACTCCTAGCCACTTTACTTCTAATCCTGTCTCCTCTCTTATTTCTCTTATTATCGCATCTTCTATCTCTTCATCAAAACACATCTTCCCCCCAACAAGAGCCCACTTCTGTTGATAGTCCCCTCTCGTTCTCCTGATAAATAACCATTTGTCATTTTTCTGAATTCCTGCAATAACTACATTCAGGATCGTATTTTCACTCATATTGGTGCCAATTCTTACAAATTCTAAAACTTTTAGCTTAAATTTAACATTTATTCAAAGTCATAACATTCTTAAATATTCATTATGATGCTCTTTAACGAACCCCAATGACTAGCTTTATCCGAAGAACTATTCAAACAATTCGTAGGAAACTTGGCTATCCTGAAGTATCGATTTTAGTAATGGGAGATGATATCCCAGCAACAAGAAATCGTGTTCTTCTTATTAGGTCTAGTACTTCGCTAAATGAATTTATCATAGACAGTGTTTTAACCGAACTACCCTACTCTGGCAAATTTAAGTTTAAGCAGAAACAGTTCGAACCTTTTGAAAGTATTCTTTATCTTATTGATGCAACCAAAGAAGAAATGATTAAACATGAAAGAAATTATTTCTGGGAAAAAATCGTATGGGATGAGAAAACACAGAAGCTTCCAATTGCTGTATGTGCCTATAATACTAATCTTCAAGGAGCCTTAACTAGAGGTGAATTAATAGAAAACATGTCCTTAATAAGGCTAACAGATCGTTTATGGAACCTTTTTGAAGTTCCTGATGTACCTTCTATAATCACTGCGATGAAATGGTTAAA
>JAGLTB010000174.1 GCA_023270155.1 Candidatus Heimdallarchaeota archaeon
TTTTTTTCTTATTCAATTTTGCTTCTAATTATATTAATAAATTGAGTTACATCAATATTTCCACCTGAAATTATGATTCCTACTCGTTTATTCTGCAAGTCAATATTACTCGATAAGACTCCCGCAAGAGATACAGCTCCCGAAGGTTCTACAACATGCTTCATTCTTGCCCAGAGAAATTCCATAGCATCCACAATTTCTTCTTCTGATACGGTTATAATTTCATCTACATATTTCTGCACTACTCTGAATGTGTTAGAACCAAGAGATGTTCTTAATCCATCAGCTATCGTATTAGGATTTATTGAAGGATAGATTTTACCATCTCTAAAAGACCTAAAGGCATCATCAGCGTTCTTAGGCTCTACTCCAATAACTTTAGCTTCTGGACAGAGGCTTTTTGTAGCAATAGCTGTACCGGAAAGAAGACCTCCGCCTCCACAAGGAGCAAGAACATAGTCTAACTCACCTACTTCCTTGATCAATTCATACGTTGCTGTGCTTTGACCATAAATTATATCCATGTCGTTGGATGAATGAATCAAAGTATAACCATGTTCATCGATTAAAGATTGTGCCTTTTCCTCTCTATCTCCTGGCTTTGTACCACAAAAAACAACTTCAGCACCATAACCTTTTGTTGCTGCTACTTTGATTTTTGGAGCGTTATCTGGCATAACAACAGTTGCTTTCACTTCAGCCATATTAGCTGCCAAAGATAAAGCCTGTGCAAAGTTTCCTGAAGAATGAGTTGTGACTCCTTTAGCTTTATGTTCCTCTGATAGACAGGTTATGGCATTTAATGCTCCTCTGATTTTAAATGAACCTGTTCTCTGATAACTCTCCATTTTGAGAAAACATTTCGCATTTATTCTATTGTTCAATGTTGTTGAAGTCACTACTGGTGTATGATTTATGGTATCCTTAATTCTGCTATATACTTCTTCTATTTTTTCGAGCATTAGTTCCACCAATTAATGTTTGCTTTTTCCAGTAAATCTAAATGAGTTCAATTTTAGAGCTGGAGTGATGGTTGTAACTCCTGGTTCTATATCTTTACCAATTAAAGATACTTTTTTGAGAAATCTTGGAAGATTGTCTGTGAACCTGAAATTCTTTGCTGCTGAAACAACTTCACCATTTTCTATGTACAATAAACCATCTCTGGTTAAACCTGTTATAGCACCTAATCTTCTATTAACAAAATTTGTATAATGTAGTCTATTAATGTAGAAGCCTTTATCTGTTTCTTCAATCATTTCAGGTACTGAAGAATCACCTGGATAGAGAATAAGATTTATGGGCATAACCATCCCAAATATGTAATCCGAAAAGGGTATAACTTGGTGTCCGGTAGTTCTGCGTTTATCGTTTAGATATCTTGATGCCATAAACGTATTGTAGAGAATTGTTTTAGGCACTCCGTCCTCAACCAAGAAAAGAGGTTTTTTATCAACACCTTCCCCATCTATAGGAGTAGACAAAAGAGTACTATCATTAAGTGGATCATCTAATAATGTTAGTTTCTCATCAAAGAGTTGTGCTCCAATTTGATCTGCAATAAAACTTCGAGATTCATGATATTGTGCTCCTATGTAACCAAATGATAGAAAACGCATTAAAGTTCTAACTGCTGCTGGAGATAAAACAACTTCATAATCTCCTGAAGGATAATCTTTCGCTGAACATGTATTTACAGATAATTCAGTAGCTTTTCTTGAGAGCTCTACTGGATTGAGTTTACTTGGATCTCTTACATGTTGTTCTTCCTTCGCATATCCTTTGTTTTCACCTTCAGTCAAAGAATTAATTGTTAGACTATTAAAAGTCAATTTATGAGAAGAATCAATTCCATTAGAGTTAATGATTCTAAAACGAAGATCTGTTATAGAAACTGCTCCTGCTAATTTTACATTCTTCTCAATTTTTTCTGCTTCATTTATAGCTACCTCCACAATATCTGCCCTCTGAAACTCATCCAGTAAATTATCAACTGTTGAGAGATTTTGTGCTTCTGTTTCCTTAGTTTCAGGAAAACCTTGGAAAAAGGGAATAGCAGGAACAAATTCAAGTGAAGTATCTAGTTGAGTTATAGTTTTATCAATGGAAGAAGGTGTCAGTACGGTCAAAGAACTTGAGCTCATCTTTTTATCCCTCTCAACTCTGAAGAGAAATCTATATGTGTGATCGGAAACATTCTGATGGATGGTTGAATTAGCGAATCTAGTTAAGGCTTCCAATCTATCAATACAACTCATTTCATAGGAATCAAAATCACTAGATTCAAGTTTCTTTAATGCATGTTCAATTACGGTATTTATATTATCTGAAAACATTTTATCACATTCAAGTTACATGCCAAGAACATGGTTTCTTTTGCAATCTAAACGGATTTCGAATCAATTTAAATATTTCTCTGATGAGTTAGTTATTTAGGGAGATTTTGGGTTAATCACCACAACTGTTTTATTTTATATGTTTTCATTGAGTGATATGTCAGAATCTTCATATTCTGGATTCTTTGTTTGCATTGAGGGAATTGATGGTTCTGGAAAAACAACTCATGCAAGGCTATTAGTCAAAAATTTATGTTCTCTTGGATATGATGCTGTATATACAACAGAACCCACAAGATATTCTATACCAGGAAGAAAGTTGAGAGAAAGTTTCTTTGCTCCAGAAAGATTACCTGTAGAGGAAGAATTTAGATTGTTTCTTGAAGACAGGATCATTCATCTGAAAGATGAAGTTTTACCTCAATTGAAACAAGGCAAAATTGTAGTGACAGATAGATATTATTTCTCATCAGTTGCATATCAAGGATCAAGAGGTTTAGATTGGAAATACATTCTGGATGAAAATCTAAAGGTATCAATAAAACCCAATATTGTTATTTTATTGGATATTCCTGTTGATAATGCTATTGAAAGAATAGCTTCTGATAGAACAGAAGGAGTTAACACATTTGAAAAGAAGGAAACCCTCCAAAAAGTTAAGAAAATCTACATGCAACTTGCTGAGGAAGATCCTTATTCCATTTATGTAGTCAATGGTTCAAAACCTATTCCTACCGTTCAAAATGAAATAAAAGACCTTTTCTCGAGCAGATATAGTAAACCTAGTTAACCATGTGCTAGGAAAATACAATTGTCAAAACTACAGAGGTAATCGATATTATTACACAGACCACATCAAATAGATTAATTCTTAGATTCAGCACATGATTTTTCCTTCTTTTAGGTTTGAAACCTTTTACAACCATTACTTCAGCTAAGTCAACTCCTCTATTTATCGCTCCTGTAATTAGAGGATTTAGTGTTTTTTTCAATACATAGAAATGTCTTCTAATATTCCACTTCTTTGAAACTAATCCTCTTACTTTTCTGATGTCATTTATTGTCTTAGCTTCTTTACCAAGTACAGGAACCAGTTGATAAATGGTAGTTAAGAACCACACAAATTTACCTGGGAAATACATTTTTTCTAAACTTACTGCTAATTCATATGGATCCACTGTATAGAAAAACCAAGCAATGAAAAGAAAAGATGTGATAAATCTGCATTCAATTATTCCAAAAGTTGTGTAGGGATTCTCTTTGCTTATCAGGAAATATCTCACTACGGTTGCTATTAATGAAAATAAAGTGAACATAACTAATGATCCAACTAGTATTTTGATGTTAATTCTTATAATCAATACTAAGAGTAATGAAAGAATTAGAACCCCTATGAGAACAAACAGGTTTTTTGAATAAAGTACAATGATGAGAGATGAAATCACAATAATCATTTTTGAACGAGGGTCAAGATAGAAATTTCCATCGTATTTTGGTAATGAATTGCTCTCTTCAGTGCTTATCATTGTCACATCTCCACCTCATTCTCCTTATTTTCAAAATGATTTGATTGTTCATATCGAAAAGAAATGAACTGTTTTTCGTCCATTTCAGATTTGATTTTACCATCTTCAAGATATAACACTCTATCAACTATTCCCTCTAACCACTCCCAATCATGAGATATTACAATAATAACCTTCTCCCTTTGTTTTAAATCAAGTAACTTGTCCTTTATCCAGCTCTTATTGGAATTATCAAGACCATTTGTTATTTCATCTAACATTATAATTTCGGGGTCATGGAAGATTGATGCAAGAAAGGCTAATCTTCTCTTTTCTCCATGTGAAAGAGAGTGAGGATTATTTTCTTCATGTTTCTCTAATCCACTTTCTTTTAGTAAATTAGTTATATCAGAGTATACTATATCGTCCTCTACATTCCTTTTTGTTAAAGCAATTTCATCCTTGACTGTTTCCTCAAAAAATTGTAATTCTGGATTTTGAAAAACTATTCCTAGATTTTTAGATCTTTCCTGCCAGCTTAAATCCTTGGAATCCTTGTTATCTATTTCGAGTGTACCTTGTTTTAGTTTCAATATTCCTCCTATTATTTTAAGTAAAGTGGTTTTTCCAGACCCATTATCGCCAATAATACCTATAATTTCGCTACTTCTTGCTGTAAGTGATATATTTGACAATTCAAATGAATCTGAGGAACTGAATATGATTTCCTTTAAACTCAACAGTATTCTACCGGGTTTTTTGGGGGCTTTTCTTTTAAGAGAATCTCTTTTATCAATCCAAATTTTTCTCAATTCAGACGTATCTAGATGACTTTTGTTTGCAGGAGTAATTTCTTCTACAATTGTTCCTTGTTCAAGATTTACAATTTTTGAAGCAAGTGAAAAATATTGTTCATACTCATGTGAAGCTATAATGATTGTTTTTCCTTCTTCTTTTAATTTTTGGAAAATTGATTTAATCACAATTCTGTTTTTTCTATCTAAATTAGCTAAAGGTTCATCAGCCAAAATGATGTTAGGATTTCTAATAAGAGCACAACCAATTGCTATTTTCTGTTTTTCTCCTTCTGATGTTTTTTGTGGATTTCTTGGCAGTAAGGATTCCAATTTCAATTGCTTGGAAACATTTTTTATCCTTTCATGCATAATACTCTCTTCGTAATCATGATATTCAAGTGGGAATGCTAATTCTGTCAAAACATAAGGCGTAATGAGAGAACTTTCTACTCTTTGTGGGATATAGCCTATCAATTCTGAAACTGAGAAAATTGATTGAGAGCTAGTGTCTTGATTTTCTATTGTTATTCTCCCTTTTAGCTCCCCTGCATAGAAATTGGGAACTAAGCCAAGTATAGAATAACATAGAGTACTCTTTCCTGATCCACTAGAACCTGTTATAACAACAAAATCTCCTTTTGAAATTTGAAGATTAATATTCTTAAGAGCCCAGTTTTCTCTTAGGTGAAATCTAAAACTAAAATCTTCCAAAGAGATTACAGGGGTGTTCATGGAAATTCTCCAGATTTGTTATTGTTTCTTGATTTCTCTTAGAAATAGATCCACAATTAATTCCAATTGTTTATCCTTTTCCTCTGGAAAATCTTTGGCTTTTGAAAAATTCATTCCAGCTGCAGTTTGGTGACCTCCACCTGATCCACCTAAATGCGATGCTAAACTATTGGAAATATCTCCCAAGTTTAGATTATTACTTTCAGCAAAACTTTTAGTGCATCGAAAACTCATCCTGTATTCATCAATACTTGAGCTGGATAAAACAATAGAGCAATTTGCTCCAAGTTCAATGAGTGACCTAGCTACAGAAGATTCAAAAGTGCTAACATATGATGAAGCTATGATAAATGGGTCATCCTTGTAAATTCTTATTCTTGTAGCACCTTTCAATCTTGCAATTCTTTCAGAAACTGAAAGAGGGGATTGAAGCATAGATAAGGCATTTTCGTAATCTCCCCCTGAATCAATTAAATAGTTCACTATAGAAAAAGTAAACTCAGACAAATGGATGAAACGTCTTGTATCAAATAGAATTCCTGCTATAAGTATAGTTGAAATATCTGCTGGAATAGAGATTTCCAATTCTTTAAACAAATGTACCATTATTTCAGCTGTAGAAGTTATAGGGAGTATAATTGAATGATGTGCACGTTTTGTAAACTCATGATCTGAATGATGATCAATTATGAAAATTGGTAAATCCTTTTCTAATTTGCTTTCTAAATCTGAAAATCCAACTTGATTTAGATTATTTGCATCACATAAGAAAAATGCATCTAAATCTTGATTAGAAAATTCTTCATGAATTTGTTCTTTGCGAAATGAAAATAGGTTTTTTGAAAGCGTGTTTGATGATTTTATATACAGTTTTACAGAAACATCTGCAACTAGTTGTTCAATCAGATATTTTAAGCTAACAACACTAGCAACTGCATCTGGGTCTGCATTTTGATGAGTAAAAATGCCTACATTCTTCAATTTCCTTTGTTTTAGAATGTGGATTATTTTTGAGAATTCTTCCGACATATAAGTTCCTCTTTTAAACTCTCATTACCATAATTGGATAATTTTTCTTGCAAATTAACTAATTGTTTTTCAGTAAGTTCTCCTGAGATATCAAAGTCCAATGTTAAAGTTAGAAGATTGTTGGAAGATTGTATTAAACCTACTAAAATATCAAAATCAGTAACAAGCTCCCAGAATTGAGATTTTTCAAACTGTGAATAGATTTTCTCCTCAACAAAAGTAGCAAGTTCTTCAAGTTCATCATTTGTTAAGGATTTAAGACCAATATCTATAATATCAGTTGTCATGAAAATATCATCTCTCATCTTGCTAGTTCTTAAGGGAAAATTAAGGATGGTTAACTTTGTCCCATTAATTTCTCTTGAAGCTCTTTGACTGAAGCAACTAGTTTCTTTTCTCTTTTGGTTAGAGAAGAAAGCCTAACTTCAATCTGCTCTTGTTGCTCTGAAAGATGTTTCTTTACATCCTCAATATTAGTTTGGAACAAAAGTCTTCCAGCTGAACGATATATATTAGATTCATCATCTATGTTCTTTGTTTCTTTTACTGCACTTTCTATATCTCTTTTCTCCATTTCTAACTGTTGAAGATTAACTCTGATGATTTCTAGCTGCTGAACTAATTGATTAAATCGTTGAAATTCTTCTTGTTGTTCAGGTGTTAATTGTGGAGTTGCCATCATTTTTCCTCTATTAATTACTAATCAATGCTAAAGAAAACTCAAATAAATCTTTTGATAAAAGGGAAAGAAAGTTCAAAAGAACATAATTTTGATAATAATCCACAGATAACTTTCAGATAGTAGACAGGTAGTAAGAACCAATTAAAAACAACAAATTCAAAAAAATGGTTAATGCTTTTTGAAAAGAAAAAAAAGAAAGATAAGAGAAACGCTTAGATACAACGATATACTGAGGTTGGACCGATCTCTTTGTATTCCTTACGAGTTACCCACAATTTAGCAAAGGTCTTTAGGGAGCTTAAGATACTTCCACCAATCCAGACTGAATATCTTCTTTCAGGAGGGGCAATAATCTTTACTTCCATTGTCTCTGGAACTAATTCTGTTAGTTCTTTGTGTAGACGTTCCTTTAGACCGGGGAACATTGTTGAACCACCAGAAAGTACTATATTAGCGTATAAATCTCTTCGAAGATCTACATCACAATTCTGAATGGATCTGTAAATTAATTCGTCAAGTGGGTTTTCTTCTGAACCAATAGCACCTGGATTGAATAACAATTCAGGAGCCATAAAACGTTCAGCACCAATAGTAAGTGTTTCACCATCAGGTAAAGTATATGTTTTCTCCATTCCAGAAACTTTTTCAGCAAGTTTCAGTTCTTTCTCTGGATCTAGAGCAACATAACAAAGACGTTCCTTAATATCACGAACTATTTCTCTTTCAGCACTACTTGATAAAGAGTAACCTCTTTGTCTTAATAGTCTTCGGAGATAATCAGTTATATCACGACCCCCTATGTCAGATCGATGTATAGCGTGACTAATCGCAAATCCTTCATATACAGGGACTATGTGTGTAACTCCATCACCTGAGTCTACAACAATACCTGTTGTACGACCAGATGCATAAAGAGACAAAATAGCCTGCATCGAAATATACATTGCAGGAACATTAAAAGTATCGAACATTAGCTCTGCCATCTTCTCCTTATTTTGATTTTTATTCAAAGGAGGTTCTGTTAGTAGAACTGGATGTTCATTAGGATTGACTCTTAAATCATTGTAGAAAGTATAATGCCAAATACGCTCCATGGCATCCCAATCTTGTACTTGTCCATGCTCAACAGGATAAACAAGTTTCAAAACACCTCGGAGGTTGATTGCTTCCTCGCCAATGTAATATTCACGCACATAGTGCTCAACATCAGTCATGATTATTTGATATTTTGGATAACCAATAATTGTTGGGAAAACGCTTCTGGGTTGATCTTCTCCGGCAAAACCGTTTTTTGTGAAGCCGGTACCATTATCTATAACCAGTGGTTTATTCTGAATCATCTCTTCCATAGTTATCACTTTTTTTGATAGTTTTTTGTTTGAATTTAGTTATGGTCTTATGTATCCAATAATCAGATTGTATTAATTAAACTTTTTGATAGTATGAGCCGCAATACCATTATCCCTATCGTAGCTTTTATAAGCTAAATGTCTGTTTTTGTTCGATTCTCTATCTTGCTGAAGAAGTGATTATTTGGTTTTAAGAATCCTTTCTGTTTGAGAGTTTTTAGAACTGTCTAGAATATTTTTTTCTCAATTTT
>JAGLTB010000175.1 GCA_023270155.1 Candidatus Heimdallarchaeota archaeon
AGCTTATCCTCTTCATCATAGCATTCTATTCTGTAATGGTATTCTTTCCTTTCTTCGAGGTTCTCTATCAAGCCTAAGAATATTTGAGGAGCACCTGTTACAGGGTGGAATCTAAACTCCGAAGAATGTTTCATTGGTATTTCAGCGATTTCACAATAATCAGAATTAAAGAGACGAATCATACACCACCCTTTTGGTTCACTGAGGAAAGGTTTCTTTTTGTTAACTTCAACTAATTCCTTAACTCTGTTTGTTTTTAGGTAGCCATAGTCAAGGTAAACTGAACAAAGTAGTTTGGATGAGTCATCAACTATCTTCTGAAGATATACTTTATCAAGCACAAACCTTACTTTGGGGAGATCATCTTTCTTTTCTTCAGTTGTATCATAAGATCTATACTCTACCTTATCAAAATCATCTAACTCTAAAACATAGAAATTCTCTTCTTCAGCTAATCTTGCTCTTATAGTTTCTTTGATCTTTACTCTATAAGTTCTTGAAGGTATTCGATGTTCAGGAGGAATAATCTTCTCATGCATTAAGAAGAAATCTGAATAACTGTCTTATATATTTTTAGTAGTGTGTCATATGTTCTTCAAGATGAGTACATTCATTGATTTTTTCTATAATGTATTTGAATCTTGCTCTTTTTTCATTATAAGTAATAATGTTTATACAGGCGTTATTCTGCCTTAAACTAGCAAACAGATCATCGGTTGCTTTTAGGATTTTCATAATTATTACTCGTGTACAACCTCCGTGCATAACTAGTAAGAGATTTTTCTCTTTGGGATGATTTTCAACAATCTTTTGGAATTTATCCCACACTCTATCATAAAATTTATCCAAATCTTCTGCTCCCTCTTTTAGCATTAATTCCTCAAACTCCTCTTTTGTCATTACTTCGAATTCTTCTGTCCACTCTGTTCCATCCATCTTACCTAAAGAATGTTCTTGAAATTCAGTAACACCATTAACTGGAAGTTTTAATTCTTCACCGATAATTTCTGCAGTTTTGAATGCTCTACTTAAATCTGAGCTATAAATCGCTGTTATTTCTTTATCTTTTAGTGATTTTGCAAGCTTTTCCGCTTGTTTAACGCCTTTTTTATTCAAAGGTATATCCTTTTGCCCCATTAAGAGCCTTTTGCGGTTGTACTCGGTTTCTCCGTGTCTAGCTAGGTAGATCTTCATATAGGGTATCCATTAATAGATAAAATAAAAGAGTTTGGGAAAGAAGTTCTATCTAACAACTCGTGTTAGCTTTACTCCACATCTGGGACATGAATAAGTATCAGGAGGAATTTCAGCTCCACAAGTTGTACAAAACTTGATTTTTCTTTCCTTCTTCTTATCAGCAGTACCTAGAGGTTTAAGCAGAATTCCTTCATTTGTCATTTCCCATGTGTATAGGAGTACTCCATGTAGTTCTATAATTGCTTTTTCCGGTAGAGTAATTCTATTCTGATTATCTATTACTAGTAACCTAGAACTATCTAAATCTGTAAGATCAATGTCTCGGAGATGTTCTCCAATTAGAATTCCATCTCTTATTTCCAATGTTCTATCAGTAAACTCTCCCACAATGGGATCATGTGAACAAATTAGATAAGATGTTTCCATTTCTTGTGTTAGTTCCTTGAAAAGATCAAGTATATGAGTAGAGGTTTCAGAGTCGACATTACCTGTAGGTTCATCTGCGAAAATCAGCTTTGGATTATTAGCTAAGGCTCTAGCGATAGCAACTCTTTGCTGTTCTCCTCCAGATATTTTCGTTGGAGTATGAGTTCTTCTATGCCAGATCCCTAACCTTTCCATTAATTCTTTAACTCTCGCTTTTCTTTCTGCAAAGGATTTATTAACTAACCTCATAGGCATCTCAATGTTCTTCTCCGCTGTCAAATATGGGATAAGATTCTGTTCTTGAAATACATACCCGATGTTATTTCTCCTAAACTGAAATTGTTTTTCCTCAGGAAGCTTAGATATGTCTGTTCCATCTTCATAGATTACTTGACCAGCTGTAGGTTTTAGCATTCCTCCTAAAGAGAGTAATAAAGTAGATTTACCAGAACCGCTTGGACCAATGATTCCGAGTATTTCTCCTTTCTTAATATCAAAACTTACTCCACGTAGAGCAACAACTTTGTTTTGATGTTCTAAACCATATACATGATAGATATCAATAGCTTGAAGAGTCATCCCTTCAGGGAGGGGTTCTATTTTAATTTTTGAGCTTGCTTCATACATCTTTTTCACCTATACTGTTCTCATCTCCTCAACAACATTTGTTCTTGCAGCTATACTTGCAGGAATCAAAGTTGACAATATAACAATACCAAATGCTCCTAGCACTGTAGCAATCAGTGGAATAGGAGGAAAGACTAACAATCTATTGAAAGTTGTTACACTGAAAATTCCAAAGAAATCATTGAACTGATACCCTAGTAGGAAACCAATAAATGCTCCGAAAAGAGTTGCGAATACTGCCATAGATATAACCTCCGTCAGTACCAATTTGATCAACTGCGTTCGAGAAGCACCTTCAGCTATTAGAATTGCAAACTCTTTCTTTCGTTGATTAATTATCATGAACATAAAAATGGACACACCGATAACTATACCAACCATAGCGATAATGAAATTGATAGTTAGCAGTCCTGGAAAACCAAAACTTAATCCTTCTCTGGCCCTTGTTTCTTCTATTTCTTCTTCATACGATTTTGCATCAACTATCCAATCAAATTCAGAATTAAGTTTAAAAGACAGGTTCTCTTCTATCGGATCAACACCAGGTTTTAGGTTAATAATTGCTCTAACGAGGACATTCGTAAATGGAGCATAACTATCAATGAATTGCTTGTCAACTAGCATGAAATAATCTGCACCTCCATCAAAATCGCTGAATGAAAAACCACCAAAATCCATTAAGATTCCTGGAGCATGATCGACTATTATTGCAGCGTTTGCAGTGTATTTTGTCCCATTATATATTGTGAAATTGAAAGAAGGATTTATGTCAATTTCTAGAGATCTTGCTGTTGATATACCTACACCAACATTTTGAGTTGGATTGTCTCTTATTACTTCTAATCCCTCTTTCCAATTTGGATAACTTTCAATGGAATCTCGATGCCAAAGAGCTTCATTACCATACTCTTGTAAATCTACCCCAAAACAACCAATCCATCTCGGACCTGATTGAAACATCGTGTAATAGATTGGTGTTACTGTATCTATCTTCTCTTCGTAACCTGTGAAATCGGAAGGAGAGAGATCATCAAACGTACCCAGAACATCAATCTTCATGTCACCACCAATGAGTGTATCTGCAAGACGGGGAATCTCTGCTGCGCTAGTTTCACCTTGTATTGCTGCAAAAATACATAACGAAACAGATAAACACAGCAAGACAGTCATTCTTGGAAAATTCTGATGTCTTCGAGAAAGACTTCCTTTCAATAGACTTCCAATATCCTTGAATAATTTCACTAGTATTTTATCTAGTTTTTCTGGTACTTTAGTTGATAATCTGCTGACAACACCTGCTGATCCATACCAGAGTAAAAGTGGAGTAACAGTTTGCAGCAAATCAACTACAAAACTGAATCTGACATCAGGGTTTACATCAGCTATGACTGTTAATAAAACACCAACTAAACCTAACATGAAGAATATTACATCCCCATAAATTCTCTTAAACCATCCCTTCTTCTCCTTTTCCATAGTTTTGGCAGTTGCTACTTCTTGTCTTATGAATGCATTAGTTTTCTTAATTGTTGTTATGAATAGAATTCCAAACGTGACAACAACCGTCGTAATTATACTCCAAGGTTTGATGTTCAGATGTGTTAAAGCATTGGCAAGTGATGGAAAATCAATTGCCATAAAACGGTATGTAGATAATACCATTGCAGCACCCAAAATTCCTAAGAAAATTCCTATGATTTCACCTATTATTGCAATTATAAAAACTTCAGAAAGGATCATTCTTCTTATTTGTTTGGGAGAAGCTCCTTGAGCTTTTAAAACCGATATTTCAAATTTCCTTTCTTGTAAAGCTAGTTCCGCTCCAAGATTAATGAGAATGATTGATAATACAATTGCGGGGATATACATAACAGTATCAATTAACTGCATGAAAATAATCACACCTTGATAACTCCAAAGTGCTCCAGAGATTAAATTACTCCCTTCTAAAGGAAATTTCTGTTCTATTCTAACTAAGGTAACATCTATAGCTTCATTGAAGCCTTGAATATCATTAAGTGGGAATTCATCAAGATTAAGCTTTGTAGGTAGTTGAAACATCTTATATTCTGTAAGATTATCAATAATGCTTTCATTAAAATTATGACTGCTAATAAGCATATCATCATCATTAATCATTAATCCTGATCTGTAAAATCCTCTAACAGTAAGATTTAATTCGAAAGAGATTAAATTCGTTTCATCAAAATCTATCTCACTAAATTCTGTTCTGTTAACACCGAAAGTAAAGGGTAATGTTTCGTTTATCTGAATTCCTAGGTCCCTATATTTTTCAATCGATAGCAAAATACCATCATTCTGTAAATCAACTTCTCCAGCTACAAGATTTATTCTATCTCCAATAACTGAATCTATATATTCTTCTCCCACAATAATCGGAGAAAAATAGGGTTGACTTACTTGTATTCCAGAATATTCCGAATAATTCACACTTGGAGTCATGTATGAACTGAACCAAATTGCATGTCTTTCCAGATTTCTATAATAATTATTCCCATATGTTACGATACACTCCTCAAACTCTTCTTCCAGCTTAACTAATCCTGCTAATTCTTGAGGACTTTGCTCTATGGGTTCATCATATGGTCTGAAAGTAACTTCAAATTCCACGTTTTCAATCATATCTTGAACAGTTATTGAATTAATTATTGAACCATAGAAAAAAATACTTGAGAAAATAGCGGCTCCAAGCACCATTCCTGCCCCTATGGAAATACTTCTTCTTTTATTAGAGAACATTGATTTAAATGAAAAACCGATAAACGAGAAAAAGCTACTTATTTTCATTTCTCTTTCTCCTCCTTCTTCTTAGAGCTTGGTTTTGATGATTTGAGTTGCTCAACAACAACCTTACCCTTTTGAAGAATATAGATTCTATCCGTTTCCATAGCACTATCTGAATCATGTGTAACCATAATAACTGAAATATTCTGTTCTCTCGTGAGATTTTTGAACAGTTGAATAATTTCCTTTCCTGTATGAGTATCAAGATTTCCTGTGGGTTCGTCTGCATATATAATTTCAGGATTATGTGCAAGCGCTCTAGCAATTGCTACACGTTGTTGCTCTCCACCGCTCAATTCTTCAGGAAGATGACTTAATCGTCCATACAATCCTACTGCTTCCAAGTATTCGAGAGCTTTTTTCTCAGCTTCTGCTTCCGGAATTTTTCTTAATTTCATGGGTAGTTTTACGTTTTCTAATGCGGTCAAGTAAGGGATTAGCGCAAAACTCTGAAAAACTACAGAAGAACGAGATCTTCTAATTTCCAATTTTTCTCCGTATTCAGTGTTTTTTAGATTTATTCCCGCAATAAGAACATCTCCAGAAGTAATTGTTTCAAGTGTGGAGAGGATATTTAGAAGTGTTGATTTTCCACTACCGCTTGGACCCATTATAGCAATAAATTCGCCCTTTTTTACTTCCATTGATACTCCAGTAAGAACACTTACTACATCTGTTTTTGATAACTCAAAATCCTTTACTAAATCATTTGTTTGTATAGAAAAAGAATTAGCCTTTTTGGACATTAAACCTAAAATAGCTCAGACATAATTAAAGCTATCTAATTAAAGATAAAAGTAGAGAAGGTTATAGCACAAACTTATAATTTGTTGTATAAACTGTTTAAATTGAAGACGAACATTTAATCTATATCACAAGAATCATTAATTATTGGTTTCTCCCCTCTGATTGTTCCTTCATCTTATTACGAAGGTGTTTTTCTGATTCTTCTCTCTTTGTTTCCTTTCGAGTAATCTTTTCATAAAATCTTTTTAATGCTTCTTTAAAACTATTGAAATCCATCTATAAATCCCCATTTTATCAATTCTAGAATTTTCACACTTATAGCATTTACTCTTATTTTATTGAATTTTTAAAGAAAAAAAGAGTATATGAAAAAGATTTCTTATTTCTTTTTATCTTCTTTTGCAATCCTTTCTACAACTTCTTTGAAATTCTTTGGTTCGTCTTGTTCTTCAATAGTATATACAACAGGTCTGCGTTTTCTTTCTACGTCCAAAACTCTAGCAATCTTTCCAGCTTCATATTTTTCTCGAACTTGAGATTTCTTTCCTATCCATACATAGATCTCATCCCAAGCATCTAAAACAAAAGAATCCCCTGATTTAAGTGATTTATATTTTATTGGTATTTCTTTGGTTTCAATCTCTCCTTCAGCTTTTTGTATAATTTGAAGCAATCTGTAATCGATATCTTCCTTCTTTTCAAAATGCTTTAAGAAACCAGGAGTATCGCCTTCCTTAACCTGAAATTGTATTAAATCTCTAAATTCTTGTGGTTCATCACCCTCCATAACAGTCTTTATCAGAAGCTCTTTTTGATCTTCTTCAATTACTTTGGAAAGCCATGCACCTACAGCTCTGTCATCACAATAAGATTTAGATCCTAACCAGATCCAAATATTTATTGGAGTAATCACTAGGTATACGTCACCGTTTAGAAAAGTATAAGGTTCAGATAAGCGTTTTAGTTCTTTTCTTACTACTTGATATACATTCATAGTTCCTAATATGTTTTTGAGGTAATTTAAGATTTGTGTAAATAGCAATCAGTCGGGAATTTTACATTGATAATCTCGCAAAGTTTTAATAGTTTTTCAATTATAGAAATCTTATGAGTTCTATTGGCAGCGAAGATGTTGAACTTGCAGATGAACCAATATGGAAGCAAATTATGGAGAAAATCAAACCTTTTCTCACTCGTGAAGATATTATGAATATGGATCTTGACAGTTTTTCTGCTTTAATTAAGAGATTACAAGCAATAGACGCTCTCACAGAGCAAGAACTATCATATGCAAAGAAAAATAGGGATTTAATTCTCATTAGAATGGGACTCCTGCATAATATTCCGGATTTATCTGAAGAAGATTTGGAACTAGGATTAGAACAACTTGCTGTAAGATTAGCAACCTTTTACTTCAGTAATAAACAGGTTTCGTCTTTAGATGAAGCAGAAAAAATGGTATTAGAAATGATTAGACAAGGTTTCTCCTCAGGAGTAACAATAAGTCTCAATCCAGAAGAAGAAATCTTAAAACTAAGAGAGAAGTTAAACTACTACACAAAAATTACTCTTGAAAATGCTCCTCAAATAGCAAGTTTGCTTACAAAAACAAAAGATAGTTTGATGAACATCGGAATTTCTGGCTCTGTATTTTACAGTATAGATAAGTTTTGTCAAACGCTAAAAAAGACATTAGAGGAAGATCTTCCTACTAAAGCTGAAATAATGGAAGCTACCTATGAATGGCAAACGAAAATTCTGAAGTGATATAAATGGAAGAAACTCCAGAGATAGCGGATATTCCTCAGATAGAAAAAACAAGTGAAGAAGCAGAAAAAGATGAAACTACAACAGCTCAAAAAATAGAACAACAAATTTCAGATTCATTTCAAACAGTATCTCGAAAACTAAAAAAGACAGTAAATATTGATCTTTTTCTACCTGATATCCAAGATTGGATCTTCGAAAGAATAAAAACAGGTACTACTCTTATTATTGGAGATAAAATCGGAGAATTTGCTGAAAAAATAGCAAAGGTCACTCCTGAAGTTGTAGCAAGAGAATCCTCATCTTCCTATGTTAGCCCAAAAACAGAAGTAAAAGATGCAGAAATCCTTCGAAAGCTAGATATGAAACCTTTCAAAATCGACAAGTTTGAATCTCTAGACGGAGTGTTTTACAATATTATCGCTATGTTTACTCTAAGAAGACTATCAAAAGAACAAACAGACACATTCCTCAACAAATGTAAAAGATTATTGGCAAAAGATGGGCAATTGATAGTTGTTGGTGAGTTCTATCCAAAATCTGTTCTCCTGTATCCTATAACAGCAGTTAAAGAAAGCGTTAAAGCCATAAATAGCAAAATTTTGAAAAGAAAAGTA
>JAGLTB010000176.1 GCA_023270155.1 Candidatus Heimdallarchaeota archaeon
GTTTTAGTCTTCACCCAGAAGATAAGCTCTCAAAGAGAAAAAAATACCAGAAAAGTCTACTTGTTTTTGGTCTTCTCAATCTACTTTGGTTTATTTTCCGTACTGGATCTAAACCTCGACGTATCGTGTATCCTTGCCAACAAGAAGCTTTGAAGAATGTATCAGTAAGTTTAGGTGTTATTATTCCTACATTTTCACTCGTAATTATATGGATGAAGGTTAAAACTTGGTTTTCTTATGGAAAAGCTACTGTAATTATCATACTCACCGTTTCTACAGCAGTAACAGGGGTAATGCTCAATTCAGCTCTATCCTCTCAAGAAGTTACTTTAGAGATATTCCCAAGAGCTTCAGAATCAGAATCTGCATCCAACATTTTTGTGGTAAATGGACCAGAAGTAGCTCATGTTACTGATTTAATTAATCTGATGGGATCCCAAAATTTCTCTTTCTATCAATCAACAACTTCAGGAACAAATCAAGGACCAGATGGACTAATTACAGCAACAGATGTGGTTCTATTGAAAACTAATTGTCAATGGTCTCAGCGAGGAGGAACGAATACAGATTTCTTGAAAGAACTCATTCAAGCAATTATAGACCATCCAGATGGTTTTGATGGAGAGATCATAGTTGCAGACAATGGTCAAGGAAGAGGTAGTATGAATTATGATAAAACCAACTCTGAAGATAAGAAACAATCAGCTCAAGAAGTTGTTGATAGTTTTGCTCCAACTAATGATGTTTCTGCATTTTTATGGGATAACATCCGAGGAAATGAAGTTCAAGAGTATTCAGAAGGAGACATGGAAGACGGTTATATTGTTTATGATGATGAAGATCCGGAAACAGAGATTTATGTTTCCTATCCTAAATTCGAGACAGATTATGGTACAAAAGTAAGTTTCAAACATGGGGTTTGGAACGGTGTGGATTACATACCAAAACTAAAAGTAATCAACGTACCAGTTCTGAAATCACATAGTGGTTATGGAGTAACTGCTACTCTAAAAAACTACATGGGAGTTCAATCTGAAGCACTAGCAAATGGTCATGCTAAAGTAGCTACTGGTGGGATGGCAACTTTAATGGTAGAGTGTGGACTTCCAACACTCAACATAATTGATGCAATATGGATTAATGCAAATCCCGAATCTTCTGTTTCTGAAGGACCAGGAACAAGTTACAGTATGGCAACAAGAGCTAACATTTTGATAGCAGGTGTTGATCCAGTCGCAATGGATTACTGGTCAGCAAAAAACATTTTACTTCAGACTTCTGAGCTGATTGGACATATTGACTCATATTCATTAGATCCTGATAGCTCTGACTCGACAGGATTAACAGAAGCTTTTGGCACATGGTTAAACAAATCAAAAGAAGAGCTAGTTAGAGCGGGATATAATGTCACCTCTGATGAGCTAAATATGAATGTTTATGTTGAGAATCTTACTATAGAGTTTGAACCAGGTCAAGGAATAAGACAATGGGTTTGGATAGGTTCTTTTGGAGCTAGTTTCATAACTTTGATTGTTGGTGTATTAGTCTTCATTCGAATTCTAAAACAGAGAAAAATCAACAAATGATAATGAAGGATTGATCTCCATTATCTTTTACTTTTTTATTTCCTTTATCCAAACATTTCTGACAGATTGCTTCTTGAAACCTATTGATAAATAGAATTGTTGTCCATCGCCAACATAGACCCTTTCTGCTCCTTCTTCCTTCACAGTTCTTATTGCTTCATAGTTGGTAGCTTTTGCAAAACCCTTTCTCCTATAATCTGGATCTGTTCCCACTGGTTCCAAGATTCCAATTTTATTTTTCTTGTCATACCAAATTAAACAAAAAGAAACAATATCGCCTTTTTGAGATTCAATGTAGAAGTCTAAATCTTTTCTATAATCTATTGCTCTCTGAAGTGCAACATATGAATGAGATTGAACCTCATCTTTTGTATCATAGTTTCCAAATGCTTTTGCAAAAGCAATAGTTCGTTTCTCTAAATCGTTATTGTCTTCCATACTCTTCATTACAAAGCCATCAGGGAGAGCAGGATAGGAAAAATCCCTATCAAGAGAGATTACGGAAGTGGTTTCAGTTGCTTTCTCATGTTTAACATATTCCCTCTCATTAGCAATCTTTTCCAATAATTTATCCTCATCGAGGATTCTTAATTTCACAATATACTTATCTTCTTCTTCAAGCATAAGATTCTCTTCTG
>JAGLTB010000177.1 GCA_023270155.1 Candidatus Heimdallarchaeota archaeon
TCTTTCAAAAGAGAAACATCACTTACGTCTTTATCTAATTGAAAGAAAGCTTCCCCTCTGTTTGTCCCTTCTGCATTAACAATCGCTATTATTTCTCCTCCCTCATCTTCCCAGATTCCAACACTTTTCTCCCAATCGTGTAGGGTTATTCCAAACATATCCCTAACAAAATAGAAAGCATAGTTCCATCTCTCCAAAGTCCAGTTATATGGTTCTCCTATTTTGTTGTAAGAATGAATAAGAAAATCTCTTATTCTCATAAAATCCTCATCATGTTTGTAATCCCTAAACATGAAACTCATAACAATGCAAAAACTATCATAATTTTAAAGTTATCTTCTTATTATTTCATTACAAGATTGATATAAGACCTCGAAAAATCAAAACGAACTTAAATCATCGAATTTAAAAGCAAGTAAAAGAGTAGAGCTTAACGCAGTATAGGCTACAAATCCAAAATAAAGTGTGAAGGTTTATAGGAACTCTTTTTTCAGTTCTGGAACAGATCTTTCGAATTTACTACTATACTAAATACTGCAACAAAAGTGAATACTCATGTCAAAAAACAGAGCTGCAAGAAGCTCTCAAAGTTTCAAATCTTCAAAAAGTTCGTCAAATAGTAAAAGAACCAAATCAAAATCAGATTTTAAATCAAGAGACAAACCCAAATTTAAGTCAGGTGCTAGACCAAACAACCGTTCTAGAGATAGGGGAGTGGTTAGATCAAGAGGACGCCCCTCTAATCGTTCAAGAAGAAAACCAAATTACCGATCTTCTAACAGATCATCAAACAGATATGACGACAGAAACAGAAGGCAGTCAGAGAGAGGAACAACAGAGCTTCACTCTACAACCTGTAGTGAGTGTAAAAGAGAAACTAAAGTTCCTTTCAAACCAACAGGAGTAAAACCTGTATACTGTAGAGAATGTTATCAAAAACATAAACCTCATGAAGGTTTCAAAAATTTAAGAGGTCCTTCCAGCCGGTCTGCTGGTAAACCAAATTACCGATCTTCTAACAGATCATCAAACAGATATGACGACAGAAACAGAAGGCAGTCAGAGAGAGGAGAAAGAGAATTTCATACTACAACCTGTAGTGAATGTAAAAAGGAAACCAAAGTACCTTTCAAGCCAACAGGAGTTAAACCAGTATACTGTAGTGAGTGTTATCAAAAACATAAACCGCAGGATGGATTTAGAGAAACAAGAAGTTCTTCTAGTCGTTCTAGAGGTAAACCAAATTATCGATCTTCTAGCAGGTCATCCAACAGATATGACGATAGAAATAGAAGACAGTCAGAGAGAGGAGAAAGAGAATTTCACACTACAACCTGCAGTGAATGTAAAAAGGAAACCAAAGTACCTTTCAAACCAACAGGAGTTAAACCAGTCTACTGCAGTGAATGCTTTCAAAAACATAAACCACAGGATGGATTTAGAGAAGCAAGAAGTTCTTCTAGTCGGTCTAGAGGTAAACCAAATTATCGATCTTCTAGCAGATCATCTTCAAGATATGATGACAGAAACAGAACTCGAACTGATGGTGGAGCTAAACAACTCCATACTGTCATATGTTCTAATTGTAAAAAAGAAACACAGGTACCTTTCAAACCAACAGGAGCTAAACCAGTATACTGTAGAGAGTGTTTTCAAAATCAAAAACTAAAAACTGAATCCACACCAACAAGCGAAAGTAATCACGTCAAAAGTGATGAAGTTGTAGAAAGATTTGGTGATAGAACAGGCCCTTATAGAGCAAACAAAAGGATGCACCAAACTACATGTAGAACCTGTAAGAAGGAGATATTTATACCTTTCAAGCCAAAAGCTAGGAAACCAATTTATTGCCAGGACTGTTTTCAAGAAGTAGGAAAAAAGAAGTAGATTCAAGAATAACAAACTCACTTTTTCTTTTGCTTTGTTGATGTAGGATTTTATTTAGCAATATTTACATACTAGTATTAATCAAAGAGCACCATTAATGGAAGCAAACAAATGAAAGATAATCATGTAAATATCTATGGAAATCAAATAGAAGAGGTTCAAGAACGAATTGAAAGGATTGAATCATCAATACCTCAAGCTGTATTTAAAGAAGGAATATCATCTCCAAACTGGGAAGATAAATCCGAACTGCATAATCTAATGAAAACTTATAATATTCCAGGTTTAAGTGTTGCAATAATCAATGATTCAAAGATAGAATGGGAAAAATGTTATGGAATTGCAGATTCAAGAGAAGATAAGTGTATCTCATTTAATACCTTATTTGAAGCAGGTTCTACTTCAAAAACATTCACAGCCGTTACTGCTCTTCAACTGGTTTCAAATGGATTGATTGATTTAGATGAAGAGGTAAATGCTAAACTCAAAGATTGGAAGATTCCAGAAAATGACTTTACCAAAGATAAAAAAATAACCTTAAGACAATTATTAACTCACACAGCTGGCATAAATAGACCAGATTCAATGTTCATTAGTGAAAAAGGAAAAGAACCAACTCTTCTTCAAATTCTCAAAGGAGATTCACCAGCTCTAAATGATCCAGTTGAGGTTTGTTTTGAACCAGGAACTGATCATCAGTACTCAAATTTAGCATATATAATTATCGAAAAATTGATACGAGATATAACAGGAATGAGCTTATCAGATTATATTAGAAAAGAGATTTTCCTTCCTTTAGAAATGAGAAACAGTTATTTTCAACATCCTTCTGAAGAAATAAGTAAGAGAATGATAGTTCATCACGATAACGAAGGTAATGCGACAGATTCTGGATTTATTTCAGGAGCCTTTGGTCATGGAGGATTAATTTCAACTCCTTCTGATATAGCTAAATTTGTTGTAGAACTAATGAAAACACATCAAGGTAAATCCGATAAAATTTTATCACAAGAGATAATCAAACAGATGATATCTTCGGAAATTGTTTTGGATCCTAGTAAGATGTTTGGTTTTACTGGGCAAGGCTTAGGAGTGTTTCTTATTGAAAAAGATGAAGATATATTTCTTGTTCATCCAGGTACAAATGTACCAGGGGCAGTTTGTATGATGATAGGAAGTCCAACCACAGGTCAAGGTGCAGTATTGATGTCTAATGGAATACAAGCTGAATTATTACATATTCTATTACTGTTTTCAATTGCAAAGGAGTATGATTGGCCTATTTGGACACAATGAGCTAAAGATTCATTGAGATTGAGAAAAGTAAATAAATAGCAGTTTTAGCTTCACATTATGACAGCTATTGACATAACAGAGAAAAAAATCACTCCAAAGATACCTTTAACTTCAGAGGAGAAGAAACTACTAGCTTTAGCAGACGATAAGGAAGATGAAATAGCAAAGCTTCTACAAGAGTTAGTAAAACTAAATTCACTCAATTATTCAGAATTCCAATATCACAATATAAACAAGATTTTTGATTTCACAAAGAAGTATATGGATAATGAGGGATTTGAGACTGAACTCTTTAAAGCTCCGTTTATAAGCAAAAAGAAAGATGAATTTTATTTTAATCTAATTGCATCATATGAAGGAGAGACTCCAGGAAAGATTCTACAGTTTAATGGTCATCTGGATATTGTGCCTTTTAATCCTGATAGATGGGATGAAGACACTCCACCTTTAGGAGGTGTAATCAAGGAAGGTAAGCTATATGGTCGCGGATCTATTGACATGAAAGCAGGAATTGCATGTCAAATTATGGCTATGAAATTGCTTAAAGAATCAGGTATAAAAATTAAAGGAAAGCTTCAGATGTGGTTTACTCCTGACGAAGAAACACATGGAGCATATGGATCTGCATTTATGGTAAAGAATCATTTCGATGCTGTTAATGCTGATGCAACTATCGTTTCAGAACCTTCAATAAGAAGACCAATGTCTAGTCCAATGTTAGGTATGGGAGAAAAAGGTCCTCATTGGGTGAAGTTCACTTTTCACGGTGTTGCAGGACATGGAAGTTGGCCGAAAGAAAAGAGCAGTGCTTTAAACAAATCTGTGAGATTTATGGCTAAAGCAAAACGACATTTGAAAATACCTAAGCGAAAACCACCAGTAACTAAATGGCAATCTATCAAGATGTTATTAGCACGAGTCAGCTACGCAGATTACAGAAAGATCAATGCATACACAGGAGAGAAAAATCCACTCGATAAAGATAAAACAAAAAGAGGAAAAATTCTATACAACACAACTTTCAGTTTCAATCAAATAAAAGCTGGAGTTAAAACAAATATTGTTCCTGATACATGTGAGCTTGAAGTTGATTTCAGAGCAATGCCTGGTTTATCTACTCAGCAGGTTTTTGATGCAATAGTAAAATACTGTTCCAAGCTCAAATATCGTATTGAGATACCAGAAGGATTTACAAATCCCCAACACTCAAATCAGAAATTTGTGGACGAACCTGTTGATATCACTATGTCTATCTTAACTGTGGGTGAAGGAACTAAAGAAAATCTAAATTCTCAATTTGGTAAAGTGATTCAGAATGCATTTACAGCGGTATATGAAGCGAATCCAATATTTACATTTAATACAGGATTTTCAGATGCGGGGAATATGAGAGAAGCAGGTATGAAGGACATATTTGTATTTGGACCTGGTGGAAGAAATGCTCATAATGCAAATGAATATGCAGAAACTGAAACGTTTACAGATAT
>JAGLTB010000178.1 GCA_023270155.1 Candidatus Heimdallarchaeota archaeon
AACATTATTTGATATTCTAGGTATTCTATTACAAATGGGATTAGGAGCTGCTGGGATCTTGGAAGTGGACTTTGATGAAAGTGCTCAAGACTTATTTGAAGCATTATTCCCCGATGTTGATTTCACATTGCAAAATGCTAAGAATGCAATTGACAATCTCATCGAAATTACGAAGAATATGGTAGAAGAATCAGTAACGGATTATAGCACAATCTTAGGGCAAGTAGAATCTGTTATATCTAGCATAGATACACTCTCAACATCTATTGATTTGTCAGCTGCAAAACGCACAGTTATTGCTAAATGTATCACTCTTGCTTACAAACTTATTCAAAACAAGTTTCAGATTCCAGGAGATGTAGACTTAATATCTCTAATCACCGATATTATTGATGCATTCTATCCTTCTATGGCATCTAATACCAAACAGATGATTAACAAAGCTCTTGAATTAGCTTCATCACTAATTGCTTTTGTAACTGATTCAGATAGTGTAAAAATCTTTATCAAAGGGTCAGTAAATGACTTTATCGCAGATATAGGAGAAAATCCTGGAGAATTAGTTAAGAGTATTTTAGGAACTGTAATTCCATTAATCTCGGGAGAAACTCCGGATTCAGCTATTCTTGATGGAGTAGGAACAGTAATATCATTTATTGTTGATATGCTTTCAGGTGGGTTCGATTTTTCAATTCAGAACATATTACAGACAGTTGTCAGTTTTGCTGGAATCGGTCTATCTTTACTGGATCCTGACATACCTATGAACATAGTTACTGACATCTTCAATTTACTCTGGTCAGACAAACCTGAATTTAACAATGTGTTTGATGTTGTTAATAGTATCAAAACTATTCTTCAACCATTAATTCCTGCTAATATTCTAAATATTGTAGACGTTGTTTTGACATTTTTAGGATCTGCTAAAGGGATTTTCAAAGATGGAACAAAATGGATAATGAATCAATTGGTTGGGTGGGTTTCAGGTAAAATTGCAGATTTACTAAACATGCTAACCAACAAATTAAATGACTTAATAACTAACTTGGGATCATTCCTAAGCTTCAAAGCAAATTTCACAGTAGGTTTTGGTAGTTATTCTGCTTTCTATATGAGTGTATTCTTTGAATTATCACCAGGATTTGCTATAAACAAAGAAGCGGTTATTGATCTTGTTAACGATTTGGTATTTCATGGATCAACGTTATTTGATTCAGATAATCTAGGGTATCTATTTAAGAAAATTCTAAGCGCAATATCGATAATCCCTATTATAGGAGCTGGTTTAGAGGTTAGTTCAGGGAATACGGGTAAGGATAGTCTAACGAATAAATTATTAGAATCCCTTGGAATAGAAATGGAATTTTCTGGTTCTGCAGGAGTAAAACTGCAACTAATGAAAATAGAAAATGGGAAAATAAGTACGAGTGATTTTCTGAAACTTATAGAATTCTTCTTCAAATTTCAAATCTCTCTATCGAAGACTTTTCCAATTGCTGAATTTTTCTTTGGTCCTGCAGTATCAGTATTATCAAAAGTTGCAGAGCATCTTGGATTAGGAGGTATATATCTCAAAATTACGTTCTTCATTTCAATAGAAATTGTGAAACGGATAGAAACGGAGTTCCAAGGTGCTGCAGAAATATTAACGATTATAATTGGACTCACGGTGGCGATAATTTTAGATTTCTCTCTAGTGATAGTAGGCATAACGTTAACGTTTGGATTTACGGTTACGCTGAGTTTTATTCAAGACTTCCTAGCGGGATCACCTCTACAAATTGTTCTTGAAATAGTTATTTTTGTATCGGTAAAACTCGTATTCCTGTTATGGGATTGGAGTAAGACAATAAAATTCGGACCAGACCCAATCTACTTAGCAGGAGGAAAGGATGATCCAGAAACGCGGGAGGAGATGGAAGGATTAGATGAGGATGG
>JAGLTB010000179.1 GCA_023270155.1 Candidatus Heimdallarchaeota archaeon
TCTGATGATTCAGATGGTGATGGATTAACGGATAAATTTGAAATTAAAACAAGCGGAACAGATCCAATAGTTAATGATACTGACGGTGACAAGCTTCTAGATGGTTTTGAGTACCAAGTTCTTCGAACTAATCCACTGCAAGTAGATAGTGATTTTGATGGATTGACTGATTACGAAGAAGTTGTAATTCTTGGGACAGATCCAAACTCAATAGATACTGATGGTGATCAATTAGATGATTACTATGAAGTGAATACTGCATGGAATATTTCAGGTATAAAAAGAAGTGTTCCATACGTTATGATTGGAGGAATAATGTATATCGATCATACTGATCCATTAAATCATGATACAGATGGAGATGGGATTTTGGATGGTCAAGAAGGACCTTTTGGCGCATACTTTGGTCCAGACTTGTATGATGATGAGGATGATACTTTTTATCCAGATCAACCTCCAATTATTTTTAATGAAGGATATATTCATCCACTAGATAATGATACTGATGATGATAGTTATAGACAATTATGCAATGGGACAATAGCACCTGGAAAGATGTTCTTAATCCCCATGACTGATAAGATTGAGATAGATGGTCAATGGGTAATATTCATTGAAGATGATGAATTAATTCCTAGACAAGTAAGAACAAATCCAGTTAATCCAGATTCAGATGGTGATACTGGAATAGATCCATCTTGGAGGGGAGATGCTGCACCAATTAACATATTCCTAAAGTCTGATGGATATGAGTTATGGTTAGAACCACCTACAGATCCAAACGATGCAGATACGGATGATGACGGTCTGATTGATGGTTTTGAAGGGTGGGGGAACCCAACTGGAAATCATACAGATCCAAGAAATGCTGATACTGACAATGATGGACTTGGTGATCTTCTAGATATTTTATTAGGATGTGACCCATTAGATCCAGATTCTGATGGAGACGGAGTATTAGATGGAGAGGAATTCTTCAAATATGGAACAAATCCTGCATATGAAGATACGGATCATGATGGTTTACTTGATGGAGAAGAGCTATATCTCTTCCATACCAATCCACTTGCAATAGATTCCGATGGTGATGGTTTAGAAGATGGGCTGGAAGTCCTCTATTATGATACTAATCCAATGGATGAAGATGAAGATAATGACGGTTTAACGGATTGGGAAGAAATCTTCTATCATGAAACCTTACCGAAAGTTTATGATTCCGATGGTGATGGTCTGAGCGATTGGGAAGAAGTAGCTGTCTATTATACTCATCCACTCAAATGGGATACAGATAATGATACAATGTGGTATCCTAATGAATTTGGAGAAATGACTTTTCCAATGTCAGATGGAGATGAAGTGAAACTTTATGGAACTAATCCTCTCTCATCAGATTCAGATGTGGATGGAATCTATGATTGTTTAGAACTCTATTTGGGTTCAGGACTTATCCCAGACTTTGAACCCATTCTACTTAATCCTATGTCCAATGATACTGATGGAGATGGGCTACTAGATGCTCATGAATTGACTATCGCTAATGTAACGAATATCATCTATCCTTACAGAAGTTTTCTATTCACAACTCCCTATAACACATCTGTGGTAGACCCAGATACAGATGATGATGGTCTATTAGATGGAGAAGAAGTTCTGGTCTATGGAACCCTTGCGAATAACTCGGATTCAGACGGTGATGGAATAGGTGATTCAAATGAGATATTTTCTACACTCACCAATCCTTTGACGTCAGATTCCGATGGAGATGTACTAACGGATTATGAGGAAATTTGGGGTTATCCTGAATATACTCTAGATCCAAACAATCCTGATGTTGACGGAGATTTGCTTCCAGATGGGGCAGAAATACTCCTGTATGGTACTAACCCAAATAACGCTGATGAAGATGGAAATGGAGTCTTGGATGGATTGGAGACAGATTTTGATCATGATGGTTTAGAAGATGGTTTGGAATTCTTTGTATATAGAACTCCAATGGTAGCAGGAGGAGGTGTAACCCAACCTGATAGTGATAGAGATGGTCTGGGAGATGGAGCAGAAGTATATCTTTATGGTACTAACTGCACTCTCTGGGATACAGACAATGATACATTCTCTGATGGATTGGAAGTTATGGTTGGAACTGATCCTCTGACTTTTACAACTCTTGAAGAATTTCGTGATGCTGTTCATGCTTTTGAGAGAGGTGTAGTAGTTGTATCACCTGTTCAAGGAGGAATTTACTCGCCTTCAAACTTTACATTCATTATCTACAATGCGTCACCAGTTCTAGATATTAATTATCAGATGAGAAAAGGAAGCAATGATTTCAGTGACAATGTATCTATGCATTTCTCAATTGAAACCAGCACATGGATGAGTACGGGAGATTATATTAGTGGAGGAGATTATGAAGTCAATTTCTACGTCCATCATCCAGATGATACGTATACGGTTGTTACTAGAACCTTCATTGTTGAAGGGACAGCAGTTGTATCGTATACGTGGGTATTTGTTGGAGTAGGTGGCGGTATCGCTACGGGAGTAGCAGGTACGGCTGTATTCTATTTAGCTCGAGCAGGAAAATTACCGTTCCTGAAGAAGTTATTTGGAGGTGGTGGCTCATGATTAGAAAAGTTAAATTTATGAAAAATAAAGCAGTAACACTCTTTGTACTAACTGCTCTAATCTTCTCACTCTTTACAGCAATACCTGCCTTACAGTTAACGAATGCTGAGAGCAATTCACCTCCTGATTCATACAATTTGGATGAAATCATGAGAATGTTAGAAGAACAGAACGGTGGAAATAGTGGATTGGATTTAGCGGGAGATACTGTTTATCCTGATGATATAGATTTGGCTTCTTATTTGAGAGATTATCCAAATGATTATTCGCAAACCTATCAACCTTGGAAAACAAAAGCTGCCGTGAGATGTATTGAGCTATCTGATGATTATCAGTATATGATTGTAGGTGGAGGGTATCTTTATGACAATGAAATACACATTTACCGTTGGAACGATCTTACAAATCAATATGTCAAAGTGTGGAATAGTGGAGATGACATAATAAAAGGAGATGTAATCGATGTCGATATAGCTGACACAGATCACAATCAATTCTTGGAAATAGTCGCTGCATCAGCTGATGGTAGTTTCCACGTTTTTGAACAGATGCACATCTACGATCCTAGTACAAATACTGAAAACATGTTTGAGCATGTTTATTCTTCACCTTATATTGGTCAAGTATGGGGTGTAGAAATAAACGATACAGATTGGGATCATGATCCAGATATTATTGTTGTCAGCTGGGATTACAAAGTACATGTCTATGAATATTTCATACATTCAGGATATCCTTTTGCACCAGAGCACTGGATTGAATATGAAGAAAAATGGGTATCTCACAATCTAGGCCAACATCCAACATCTCTAGTTGTTGGAGATACAAATGCAAATGGTTTACCGGATTTCGTTGTAGGAACTAGAGAAGGTGGAATATTTATCTTCGAAAACAATGGTACAATTCTAGATATCCATGGGCAACCATATCCTCTTTGTCAAGACAATAGCTACAAGTTAATCTATAGTGATATTGATTCCATTTGGAGACCGATTTATTCAATGGAAATAGGAGATCTTGATGAGCAGATAGGAGATGAGGTTGTCATAGCTTCATTTGCATTTAATGCCTATGTTTTGAGATTTAACCAACTAACTGAAACCTATTATCTGCAGAAATTGATTAAAGATTTTGAGCCTTGGACTCTAAAAGACTTCTATCCTGCTGATGATTGGGCAGATAACATGACTGCTGGGCAAAATGTCTACTTCAATGATCCTAATGCAGGTTTTGGTACTGCGGTTCCTGAGCCAATCCCGTTGACAGATCCATGGTTTGTTGATGGGAATTATCCGTATAATTCAGGTTCACTTCAAAACAATGTTACATGTATGACGCTCTTCAGATCAAGCGCTGGTGAAGCTTATGCAATCTATGATTTTGGTGCAGATGAAGAAGGAACAGGAAATGGAAATGATAAAGCAGATTTCTCAATTGTTTTCCAAACACCTTATAGTTCTCTAGAAATAAATGATTTCGAGCTTTCAATAAGCCAAGATTATGAACATTGGATGACAGTGAATGCAACATCAATCACAAAAGGATATTCAAGTGATGGGTATGCTTCTCTACAAATTGATGTTGACACTCTACTGATCGATAACAAATGGGATTTCTTCCAGTATGTTAACGTCACTGTTCTGCAAGGCAATCCTGACTATCGAATATACAGATTAGAACTCCATTATGTTAATGTGAGAGTAGATGATGCACTTTCAACAACAATTGGGACACTAGCTTCAAGCTATTATGAAGAAGATAGTACGATGCAAGCTTTAATTGGAACAGTGGACGGAAGGATATTAGCATTCAAGTATAATTCAACATTGGATGAATTTGTACTAACCTGGGATTCATGGGTAGATGACCGTTTCAGTATGGGTATGAATATCTGGGATCTCGAGCAAGTTAAGACACTTGGCACTATGCCAATGATATATGGCTTAACAGATTTCGAAACAGACTATATTTATAGATCTGACTATCTCTTCACACGTCCTAAAGATCAAATCCCAACGATATATGATATCTATGACTATGATATTGAAAATATAGATGGAGATGCGTTAGGTGAAGGAGATTTCATTTTGAGTGATGGAAATGGAGATATTTACTTCTTTAACAAAGAATTTGAATACTTAATTCCAGAAACTCTCAATTATTTCTCAAATATTAATGCTAATCCAAATTATAATGGAATGAATATTTCCGTTAGCGCTGCTAATATCTTTAATACAGGTCTACTACCTGGTTCAGAAATATTGATTGGTTGGTATGATGAATCTCTTTCAAATATCTATGACGATTTTTACGATGATTCCTCAACCTCTTTACCAGCTGACATAGAATTCTGGTATAGAACTGGAGGACCACTATATGACAATCCTACCTCACTCACAGCTTTAGAACAAACAGGACAACTAGAGGAATTATTGAAAACAGCTCAGTCTATACCTTCAGCAGATGGAATTGATATTGATTCTGATGGTGATATAGATCTCGTCGTTTGTATTGATAATTTATACCTTCTTTGGAATATAGGTGATGGTGTAAATCCAATATATATTCTAGATTCCGATTATTTTGCAGATGTAAATGAAGTTCAAGGAAAGAGGAAGTATTTCAGTCCGCAATTTGTTGAATTCGATCATGACAATGATTATGACTTAACCATAGGTTATTCAAATCGTGTAGGTGCAACTTATTTCGAAAATTATGGTACAATAGCCGATCCTAAATGGGTGGAAAAGAAAGAATTGCTAAATAATTTTGATGAAGAAGCAACAATCAATGTTTATAACCTAACTCGACCTCTTTTCATTACTTATCTAGATTACAGTGAATATTACAAGCTTCAAATTGAATCTATAACAGGAGAGGATTATTCCAATAAGTACTTCCTATATACAATGTTCAATGTCTATACAAATGATTTCTATGAATTTCTGATTAACTATGGTATACAGACTTCTTACATGGTAGCTACCTATCCAGTTATATCCAGAGTAGAAGTAAATGCATTCAAATCAGATATTTTTGATGAAATCTATAAGATTCGTAATTTTGGTTTCAGAGCAATCGAAAGCTGGTCGACAAGACTGGAATTATATAACTGGACATTATCAGTTGAGACTGCAGACATTGACCAAGATGGCAAGGGAGAAATAATTATTGGTGATTATGATAATAACGTCTATATCTTTGAGCATCTGACGAATAATACATACAAGATTGCATTTCGCTCTCCTGATATGTTTCAAAACTATCCAACAGATCAATCACCATATGCTTGGGATCAGTTTGGTGCTTTTACTGGTGAATTCAATCAAACTATATGGAATCATGTATCACATATATTGGTTGGCGTTGATATAAACAAGAATGGATATCTAGAACTTGTTGCATTAGCTGGAACGGTACTATATGTCTTTGAGACAACTTATGATAGTTTCAGTGGTAGGATAATTGACGATACTTACACGCTACTCTATCAATATGATTTATTACTGAACGTTGAAAGAGACTACTTAACGTCCAATTCCTATCTAGAATCAACGGGATTAACGTGGGCAAATGATTTAGATTTAGATGGATTTAGTGAAATCATTATTGCATTTGAATCACAAGTCTTTGTATTTGTACCACGCACAGGACAACTGTACGAATTATTCGGAAATGTTCCTCCAACCACAGACTCAGGGCATTATAATTTACCTGGAAATAGCAAAGTCTTCAGCAATATCACAGTATCGGGAGTTAAGGTCTTTGATACAAATAGAAATGGATTGGAAGAAATCATTATCTATGGTGATATTGGTGATAGTGGTTGGAATCATCTAGGATATCTTGCTATAATAGAGTACAATTATCTGGGATATCAGATTATTTGGGAACTACCTTCTTCTGCAACAGTAAACAATAAAATCTATACTCTTGAAATAGCAGATCAAGATTTAGATGGTAATTGGGAATTGCTCATAGGTGGAGAAAAGGGTATTACTATTTGGGAATATTATCTGACGAGTTATGAACAAGTAAGTGTTGTGACTGGTCATATGAATTATCCGCACATGGATTCCAACTCAATGTTTGGAGAGAGTAACTATTACTCCTCTGATAGCCAAATCAGACAAAGATCTCATGATATAATCCAATTGACCTATAGTGGAACTAACCATTCTTATATCGCAGTACGGACTGAATATAGTGTACCATTATCACAATATGTCCTTTACCAATCAGTAAGTCATGATGGTGAAACATGGATATCAAGTACAATGCTTCCAAGATATAATTCATTCAATATGTACTTCCCATCACTAGTACAAATTTCAGATGGAACTATTTACCTAATATGGACACAATTGGCATTTCTAGTAGGACCAGGAGTTTATAGTATATTCATGATGAATTCAACGAATAATGGTCAAAGCTGGAGTGCTCCTTATCCAATTCAGAATGAAAATGGGATATCAGGTAATCCATTTAGGTCACCTGCAGTATTTTCAAATGGTGCTACAGGATTTGGTTTTGGATTTGTATTCAAGAATACAACCCATTCACTCCCAAGAATTGGATTCTATGATAAAAACACTGGAGATATCACCTTACCTGTTGAGGTAGGGAGCTTAGGTGAAGATGATTTTTATGTAAATGGAATTGATGTAGTTGAAAAACCCGATAGTCCTCAAACCTATGCTTTAGCTATGAGTTGTCATAAAACAACAGAGAACAAGGATGATTATGACATCTGGTTTAGTGAACTTAATTCAAGTTTAGGTTATTCAATTGAACCTCGAAAATTAGTACAAACTGCTTCAGTAGAACATACTCCAAGCATAACCTATGTAAATACAGGAAACAATCCGTTGTTAATAACATATGATGCAGCAGGTTATAAACAAGCAATGAGCACTTCCTATGGCTTAGTCTCTTCAGACTATCTAGAATGGTCAGAGCCTGATATCTTAGCAGTCTATCCAAACTATATTGTTTCCAATGTAACAATTAGTTTGAATCCTATATTCAAAACAATTTCTTCAAATTATTTGATAAATTCACTAGGTTTCAGAGGTCCTAAAGTTGCTGCTACCTATGATGGAAGTTTTGTTGTTTTAACAAAATTCGATATTGATGGAGCTCAGATTGCACCTTATCAACCAACATACTGGGAAGATTTACTTTGTCAAGTTTATAGTTTGAATGTTACCTGCTTCACACCATTAGGGCAAGCAACAGATATCGCTGTTGGTGATTCTGATGGAGATGGGTTGCAAGAAATTCTAGTTGCTGATGGAAATGTCGCTAGATTATTAGAGCTATACACAACTCAACAAGAATACCTTGGTTTCTTAGCTAAATGGAAAACCAAAAATTATGATAGTCTAGTTTCAGATGTTTCTATGTATGATTCCAATGGTAACGGATTCGCCGAATTAATCTTCAGTGTTCAAGGAGATGATGTCTATGTCTTTGAAACGGATAATCTGAATGTTGCGAAGGCGAACTTGACTATTCCTATTCTTGCTTATACAGCTTTTGACGCGAATGTAGATTCATATGAATTATCACTCACTGTTGATATTGATGATGACATGTACCCAGATTATGTAGTGATTATGGATAATGGAGATGTTTATGCATTCATAGGTGCAGACGGAGAGAATAGGTGGAGTACAAGTACATCTGGTTCATCTGCTCCTGTTCAATTATTCTTCGAAGGTTTATATGCAGGATCTCCCGCAATATTTGTTTTGTTTGATGACGGTGATGCCTTCTGGATAGATAGAAATGAGGGAACGATTCTACAATCATACAATCTTGCAGGTTCAGATTTCTATGAAGATTCAGGAATACTCTATGATATTGATGGTGATTCAACGGATGACATTATAGTTTTAACAACTGGTTTAGAACTCCTGACATATGATGGTTCAGATGGTTCAGCTTTACCAGATTCTCAAACTCTAGGAACCGGAATAAGAGGAATAGATTTAGCTTATGAAGATGCAACTCCAAGTGTGATTTTAGCATTAAGTAATGACAGCGTTATATCTTATGATTTGTCTCTCAATTTCTTATGGTCGTTTGATATCACAACAGATGGTAACTCTAGAGTATTCGCCAAAGATTTAGATGGAGATAGTACAACTGAAGTATTCATCACTTCAGATCCCTATATTCTCATTCATCCGAATGGAACATGGTTCTGGAATGTATCAGTCATTTCTTATTCAACTTCAGCCTTCTTCTACGATATAAACAAAGACAATGTGCTAGATATAATTACGAACGGTGGAAACTCTTACTTCACAACTGCATATGATGGATCAACTGGAGAAATACTCTGGAATTATCAGACAACTAGGATTTTCACTGGAGAATTTACTATGGGTACTTATGGTGGTGAAACAGCTCTATTCTTTGCTTATGTAGATATCGTTGATATGAGTTTGGGAGTGGGATCACTATCACCTTATGGAACTCTAAGATGGATGATGAGAACAACATATGATTTGTCTGAAGTACCGACCAATCTGAAACCTGTTGTAATAGACGAAACATTAGGAGTTATTTATGGAAATCAAGGAGGACAAGTTTCTGCTGTGATATCAGATAAAATATTCTATGAATTAACACATGAAACTTTAGAAGTAATGAGCCTGTCTAAGATATATTCATCAGATACAAACATAGCAGAAAAAACTGTGATTACAGATGAATTCTTAGGAGATGGTAATCCATATCTCTTCTTTGTTGAGAATGGAAATCATGCAATCCTCTATGATCTGAAAAACGGTTTGATACTTAATTCTATAACTCTCCCTGTCATCGGCAATGTAACATGGGCAGTCGCTGCGGATATAAATAATGATGGCTATCCAACTGCTGTTTACTTCATCACTGATGCGTTTGAAATAGGTTTGTTATCAGTTCAATCTATGACTTTAGATTTCATTAAAGATGAATCAGCTTCAATAGACGAATTCTACTATATGATAGCATACAGAATCAGCGCTAATTCTGATTCATTGATAATTAGCGTTCGACATAATGCTGATTATGAAGTAAGGTCTGTAAACAAAGTTGGAGATAAAGTGTGGGGCAAAATAACAAACACTATAAGACCATACAAGCAACTTCTAGTGGGACATCTTCTGCCGATGGCAACGAGTGAAGATGGGGATATCTTAGTTCTAGCACAGGATTCTCAGATGCTCTTCCACTTCGCCTATAATGGAACTTACTATGATGGATATGATGGAATGGTAGGTCTTGTTGCTTTATCAAACAGATTATCAACAGCTTCCTATCAAAGTGTATACTTCCAGAATTATAATGATATAGCATGCTATGATCTTGATTTGGATGTAATTCAATGGACTTATCAAATTGGCACAGAAGAAGTTCTAGATTTTGCCTTCCTGGATTATAATAGTGATACTTACATTGATGTTTATGCAACACAGAATGGTACAGGAGTCTTCATGATACAAGATACAATGGCTGCTCCAACACTTATGTGGACACATATCCATAATTCATTTGAAGCAAGATATGTAGAATTTCTGAAGAACACAGATGATAAACCAGAATTAGTAATCGGAGACTATCATAGACTGTTCTTTGCAACACCAGGAGCTGGAAATATAGATACTGCTACTAGAAAGAACTATGAACAAATTACATATCTCGATTTATGGCCAAGAGATGGATTATCAAACGAGACTACCATCATTTTCTTAGCAGGGAATACAATTTATTCTCATAATCTGAGTCTGATATTTGCGGGACAAGCAGATATTATTGAAGAAAATATCATAGTTGATCTGCCAAGACTCATAAGATTAGCTATATCCTCTGGTATAATGTTCATTACTATGATAATTGCACTAGTAATTCTACTGAAGAAGAAGAAATAAATTACTTCGATAAACTCTCTTTCCTTTTTTTCTTTTTTCTTTCAACCTATTAGACAGCTTTACATTTGTGAAATTTATTATTAGTTTTTTTAGACAAAGGATTAAACAAATCTTTAAGATTGAATAATGAGTAGTTTTGAAAATAGGAGTTATTTCGACGTTGTTATCTGTACCTCTTGCTATGAAAAAAATCACTATCTTGGGAACTACAGGTTCAGGAAAAACAACATTTCTGGAAGCTCTATTTGGTAACATTCAAAAAAATGATGTAGCAAGAAGAGTTTTCAAGGAAGTAAGTAGCAACCTTGATTTCACTCCTTTGAAATACAATAATTTTACAAACAGCACTACTACAATATCTTTGAATATCGTTAATTCTGTTATAGTTTTAACAAGATTTAACAAAGTTATTCTAAGAAAATTCGAAGATAGAGAAACAATAGATTTTGAGTCAATAGATGAAGCTTTTCAAGTGATTTTCAACGATCCAGCTGGACAAGAAAGATTCGATTTTATGCAAGATATAGCTATTAGAGGAGCAGATTTAGTTGTAATTATGGCTGATGG
>JAGLTB010000180.1 GCA_023270155.1 Candidatus Heimdallarchaeota archaeon
TCTTTAACTGTAAAGAATTGTGTTTGTTGGATGTTAAGCAATCCTAACATTGCAAGATCTTCCATATGATCAATGAAACCATTGAATGAGATTGCATTCATAGCTTTGAAGTAAATATCTAATAGAGTTTTATACTGATTGCCAATACAATAGGTTATTAGCTTTTCATACATAGGGAATTCTTTTCCTTCGAAATCGCTTCTGATCATGGGCCACTGTCTCCTAAAGGTCGCATAAGATTTCAAAGAAGCGATAGGGAATGAGCTCTTTGCGTGTAAAATCATATCGATTTCAATAATGCTTTCACCAGTAGGAGTAGAATCAAGTTTAGAATCTAAATAAGCAACAATATAGGATAACATTTCTTCATCTAGAAGAACAATCGCTTCTAAAATCGCTGCTACCTGTTTGAACCAATCCTCTGCAATCTCAGGTTCAACATTCCTACCAACATTTGCTTCTATATCTATGAATTCCAATTCAGAAGAAACATCAACTTTCTTCCCGTCCCCTTTCTTTTTGAGCTGAAAATTAGTCTGTCGCAGTCTATCAACAATTCTTATTGCTTTTAGATTTTTGTGTCTGAATTCTTTGATTGGATTGATTATTGTATCTTTGAAATCAACTTTTTTTGGAACGGGAATATGCATTGTAGTAATATCTTCTGTAGAGATGTCATCTCCTACTTTAACTGGAACTTGAGAGCGTACAACCATTGAACGATCAACATAGAGAATGTTAGCTGTAAGTTTATCATCATCACAAGCATGGACGTCTACATATTCAATATAACCTTTTTCATCTACACTTTGGTGTAAAGTCGGTAAAATGTATAAAATACGAGTATTCTTGCATTTGTTGCATTCATAGTCTATTTTTCGTCTTCTTGGATTTGATGACAAAGTTGAACCCCAATTTTACACTACAGAAATAGAAGATTTGAAATCTAATATTAATCTTTCCTAAATTACACATTCTTGTTAATAAGTAGGTACATATCTCTTGCAAAATCTTTTAATGTAGTAGTAAAAATCCAATATCTATGGATGCATTTTCTTTCCCAATGAATGCAGGTACATTCTTTCTAATGGTTTTTTATGCTCTAATCTTTGGTTCTCCTGTTTACGCATGTAATTCTTTTGCAAATATTAGCAATATTATACCCTTTTTAGGAACACCTGTAGATTTCAATAAAACTATGAAGGATGGAAAAAGGATATTTGGAGATCATAAGACTTGGAGAGGAATTATCTTTGGAATAATTTTCGGTACAATTACTGGTGTAATCGTATGGTATATGGCTCATGTTAAAAGAGATTTATTCCTTTTTTATCCATGGTATTTAGGAATTTTTATGAGTTTGGGAGACCATTTTTCAGACCTTTTGGGTTCTTTTATAAAAAGAAGAATGAACATCAAATCTGGTGGATCTCTCCCACTTTATGATCAAGGATCTTGGATGGTAACTGGACTATTATTTGCATTACCTTTCATTTGGGGTGAAACCAATCTTTGGTTTTATGTAGTCACATTATTGATAATAACTCCTGTACTGCATTTCTTCTCAGGATTTCTCGCTTTAGCTCTGAAATTGAAAGATGTTTGGTACTAATTACAATTCTGTTGTTTCGAAATGCTTTTATTTTTCTTGATTATTAAAATAACACTTACATTGGGTTAGTTGCATCATGAATTCCGAAGATGATATCAATCTGTTTCAGGAAACCTTCGACACAATTTTCCAAAACAGTTTGGATATGATAATGATTGTTGAACCAGAAGGGAAGATACTTGATGCAAATATTCAAGCTTGTAGATATTTTGGAATAACTCTACCTGAAATTAAACAAAAGAAAATCTCAAAATTTATCAAAGAAAAGCAACAAGTAAAGGATTTCTTAGTTGATACAACTAAGAGTGGTACAGAACTGAAGAGATTTACTTTTATCGTTAAAGACAAAGCGGAAATCATTTTTCATTTATCTTCAACCTATATTCAATCCCCTGAATTTAGCTATATTGTCTTAATCTGTAGAGACATTCAAGCAATGATTGATTCTGCTCTTCAGAGACAGTTCTTCTTCGAGCTTTTCCAACACGATCTGTTGAATAAATTACACGCAGAGATTGGTTATATAGATTTCTTCCAAAGACTTTACAAGATAGGGCAAATGGAAATGATCACTGGTCAACAGATGCTTGAAAAGATGCGAGACATTACAGTAAAATCAATCTATCTTATTCAAAATGCAAATATTAGTCTATTGATCGAAGATGATAAACCTCTTACTAATCAAACGATGAGAGATGTAATCAATCACGCAGTTCGATATCTTAAGAACTTTTTCTCAAGTATTATCAATATCGAAGTAGTCAGAGTAGAAGATTTAATAGTACTCGGAGATGAATTCCTCTCGAGAGTTTTTGTGAATCTTATTGTGAGAATGCTTGAATATGCTGAAGGCGCAATAAGTGTTGAGATAACTGTTGATCCACCTGTCTATGAAACATCAAGAATCAAATTGCACTTTGAAGATGTAGTTCTTTCAGAAGAAGAAAAACTAGAAATTCTTCAATCAAAAGAATTCGATAGAAGAAAATTAGACATTGCTGTCATTCAATCTTTACTACAAAGATATCAACTAAGGATGAGAATTGAAGATGTGAAGAGGATGGGAAATGTCGTTGGCACACGAATGATTCTCAAAATACCCGTAACAGAAACTAAAACAAAAGAAACTAAATCTTCTACCTAATAATATCCTGTAAATTCTCATAAATGTATTTGTTATAATATGTTATTGCTTTTTTAATTAGTTATTTATAAAACAGCTATTCTATAAGTTAAATTTGGATATAAGGCCCTACAATCCAAAAATTAAATTTGGATGCATCAAAAAATTTTAAATAGTATGAGTTTGAGGATGAATTGAGATTCATGAATCAGCTTTTTCGATTAATTGATGTAGATGTGAATAAAATTGTCTTAGTTAAAGAAATTTCTGCAGGACATAAAGCTCAAAGATTTTTAGCTGATTTAGGAATTCATGAAGGAGAAAAAATCCGAATTACAAAAAATGATGTAGGACCCATTATTGTAGAAATAAAGGGAACTAGAGTAGCAGTAGGTAGAGGCTTAGCATCAAAAATTAGTGTTTTAATGGAGGAGTAAATATTCCTCGAAATTGTCATAAAGAAAATCATCGAAGAAGTAGATTTCACTTTAACCGATTCAGAAGAAGGAATGTAAGATTTGAAGATAAAACGAAATCTGTTCCTTCATATAGAAAAAAGAAAATGAATGACCACTCGATAGAACATAAAATTGCTTTCCTAGGTAATCCTAATGTAGGAAAATCTTCCCTCTTCAATCTATTAACTCATAGCCATCAGCATGTAGGGAACTGGCCTGGGAAGACGATAGAAAAGAAAGAAGGTCATTTTATTTTATCTGATGAGTTTTTCTCACTCATAGATTTACCTGGTACTTATTCTTTATCTGCTCGTTCAGATGAAGAAATAGTTACTCGTAAATTCATTACCGAAGAAGAACCTAACTTAGTATGCATTATTGCTGACGCTACTCGTTTAGAAAGGACATTGTTTTTGGCAATGCAAACAATGGAGTTGACAAAGAATGTTGCAATTTTTGTTAATATGTCTGATCTAGCAGAGAAAAATGGATTGACTATCCATCCTAAAGATCTCGAAAAACAGTTAGGAGTTCCGGTTCTTTTAGTAAGTGCAGTTGATGATACTAGTGTGCTAAGAATTAAGAAATTTCTGTATGATGCTATTCATACTGATAAGTATGAGTTTAATCCTGCAATGATGATGTATTCAACAAAAATAGAGTTAATGATTCAGAGTATATCTCGACAGATTGAGGACAGAGGTTCTTGCACAGAGTATCCCACTAGATGGTTAGCTGTGAAGGTTCTTGAAGGAGATGAAAGCGTAATAGAAACTCTTGAAGCTGAGTACGATTTGACAAATGTGTTTGATAAAATCAAAGTTTTAGCAAAGTCAGAGAAACTTGATCTAAATGTTGAGCTTTCAAAAAGTAAGTATTCTGCACTTCATAAAATCGTAGCATCTTCAGTTGCAGGATTTACGGATTTTCAGGAAAGCCGAAGCGATAAGGTAGACAAAATAATATTGAACAAATTCTGGAGTTATCCTATTTTAATAGCGATTTATGCAGTTTTTTTTCTAATCACTTTCTATGCTTCGACACCTATCATCAATGGAATAGACCTAGGAATTTCGAAATTTTCTTTTCTAGTTGAAAATTGGTTAATAAATATAAACAGTCCTGCAATTTTGACCAGTCTTATAGTGAATGGAATTATAGCAGGAATCGCTGCAGTTCTTCTATTTATACCAATAATAATCATTTTTTATGCTCTAATTGCTATCATGGAAGATTCAGGATATCTCGCAAGATCAGCTTTTATTATGGATAGAGTAATGGGTAAATTTGGACTTCAAGGAACAGCTTTTCTCAGCATGGTTATGGGATTTGGTTGTAATGTAGCAGGAATAATGGCAACCAGAACTATCAAAAACGAGAAGGATAGAATTTCCATGATAATTACAAATTCATTTTTGCCTTGTGCAGCTCGACTAGGTGTAATAGCTTTTCTAACTGGCATATTTTTTGAGCCTTGGTTAGCTGCTTTGCTGATGCTTACTCTCTATGGTTTCAGTATTTTTCTAGTTCTAGCATCCTCATTACTGTTCGGTCTGTTCTTTAAGAAAAGCGATCCTTTACCATTGATTTTAGAAATACCTGAATATAGAAGACCTAGATTGAGAAATATATTCCATTTAACATGGACTAGAGCTGGAATATTCATCAAAAAAGCTGGAACTTTCATTTTCCTTGCGTCATTATTTATTTGGTTGATGAGTAGTATTCCCTTTGGAGCTCCACCTGAAAGAACCATTGCAGGTTATCTTGGAAGAGGTATATCTTATGTAACAGAACCACTTCTTGGTTTAGATTGGAAAATGGTTATTCCACTTATTTTCGGTATTCCTGCTAAGGAAGCTATAATTTCTGCATTAGGTATTCTTTATTCAACAGGGGGAAGTATAATAGAAGTTATTAAGGCAAGCTGGTCTATTCCCCAAGCAATTTCCTTTTTACTATTTCAATTAACCTATGCTCCTTGTTTTGCTTCTTTAGCTGCTATTCGAACTGAAACAAAAAGCTGGAAACTTACTGCGATTGGATTCTTCTACCCTCTGATTGTAACTATACTCTCCACGACAGTAGTTTTTCAAATACTAAAATTGGTGATATAAATGAAGCAAGAAAAGCTATCCTTTTTGAAAAAAACAAGGCGATTGTTAGTAAAATATTTCTTGTCTAGAAACCAATGTCATGGAGAGTGTTCAGATTGTGATGCTTGTCCTTGGATAGACAAAGAAAAGTATTCATTTGAAATAAAAAGAAAAGTGGAATCTTAAGATTCCAAGAAAAGACTAATGTTCTGTTTTACTAGTGAATCTGAAGGTTTTTGCTCTAATGGGTGCAACTAATCCTCCAATTCCCATTCCTGAAACTGGTTGTCTCAATTCCTTACCAACATCGATATCAGCTAGAAATCGAGGTAGTTCATCAGTAAATCTCATGTTCTTAGCTGAACCTACAATCTCTCCATTCTTAATGATGAAAAGTCCGTCTTTAGACATACCTGTTATTGAACCTACTGGAGGATTCACATAATTAGTATAATGAAAATTGGTAATCAATAATCCATCATCCATTTCTGAAATCAGATTTTCTTTTGATTTGATTCCTGGTTTCATTGTCATTGCGAATGGAATTCCTATTGTTCTACCCATGAAGCTTAATGCACATCCTTTAGGTTGAGCTCCAATTTTAGCTGCATGAAGTCTTGAGTATGAGTAATTCTTTAGTACTCCGTTTTCAAAAACTGGGAAACTTTGTGTTGCTAAACCTTCATCATCTAAGGGACGGGCACTTAAGAGTTCAACATTGTGAGGATCATT
>JAGLTB010000181.1 GCA_023270155.1 Candidatus Heimdallarchaeota archaeon
ACGTATCAACACTTAAATATGTAAAATAGCAATGTGTATGTTAGAAGATAGGATTGCTAATGAACATTATCTTTCCTAGAGAATTTAATTCGTAGAGAGAATGAATTTAAGGTGTGTGTTGAAGATGATTCCAAGCCAGAGAATTAAGATTGAGAAGAATTATAGTAGTGCTCTTGCAGATGAAATAATTGAACTTATTGACAGAACTCAAAATAAGCAATTGTTATACAGAGAAGTTTTGGATCTTTTGGGAAACCATGATTCTATTATTCAAAAAATTGATGAATTGTTATATACAAATAAAATTCTAAAAATTCCACTCAAAATAGGTAACGTAAAGGATTTTGTTCTAACTATTCCAAAGAAAGAAGATACTGGATGGTTGACAATGGTCTGTCCATGTTTTATATGCGATAGAATTCATGAGTGCAGTATCAATAATCCAGTAAATCCTGTTTCATGTAGATTGTATAACGAATGGTTAATAGAAGAAGACGCTTCAAAGAAAATTCAACCATACCAATTTGTAGAATATGAAATTCTTGATGATGATCACAGAATAAAAATTCCTGTGAAATAGGGTAATAATCTGATTATCAAAGTGGGAGGAAGACGTAACTCTTATCAATAATATTATTTTAGTTGTACTTAAATTTGTATGTGAACTTGTTGAGTGATGATTATTTTTATCTTAAAGCCAAATACAAAGGTTTCAGATCAAGAGCTTCATACAAGTTACTAGAAATAAACGATAAATACAATGTTTTCAAGAGAGGGCAAACTGTTATAGATTTAGGAGCATCTCCCGGGGGATGGTCTCAGGTTGCCTCTAAACAAGTAGGACAAAATGGTAAAGTAATAGCGATAGACAAAGCCTATATCTCTCCTTTCAAGGAAAAAAATATTGAGATTGTTAATAGAGATATTTTTGATGAAGAATTAGCTCACTTCATTTTAGCAAATTATGAGATAATAGATGTTTTGATTTCAGATTGTGCTCCAAATATCTCAGGAGATTATAATAGGGATCATTCAATCCAGATTTCATTAGCCAATCGTGCTTTAGATCTCTCTGAGAAATTGCTTAAAGAAAATAGCTGTTTTGTATGTAAACTATTCCAAGGTAGTGAGCACCAAGATTTTATAAGAAGAATGAAAGAGACGTTCAAAGATGTAAAGTTGTTTAAACCAAAGGCATCTCGAAAAAAAAGCGCAGAGATTTACGTGATTGGTAAAGATTTAACTATCGCAGAAAACAAAAAAGCAGAAGAGTAGCCCCTTATGAAACTCTCAGAAGGCGAATGGAAGAGAACTAAAGAAGGTGAAACGGAATTTATAATTTTCAAAGACGCAGAAAGAATCTACGATTCTTCTGTTTTTTATAACCCTGAGATGACAATTAACAGAGACCTAACGTTACTTGTTTTGACTGTGATTTCAAAACAAAAAACAGAACCACTAACAATATTAGATCCCTTGGCTGGAACAGGAGTTAGAAGCTATAGGATACTAAAGGAATTGCCTTCAAACATTATTGGTAAAATTTATGCAGGTGACAGAAATCCAATAGCTGTAGAAACAATTCGAAGAAACATAGAAGAAATCGGTTTTAATGATAAACTTGAAGTGAAACATTCAGATGCTTCAATTACGATAAGTGAATTCATCAAGAAAAAAGAAACTGTTGATGTGATAGATATAGATCCTTTTGGATCACCAATACAGTTTATAGATTCCGCTATTCAGGTTTTACAGAAAAACGAAGGTTATCTTTTTGTAACAGCTACTGATCTGCAGGTTTTGTGTGGTAAATTTGCAAATGCATGCCTTCGTATATACAACTCAATACCAACTAGAAACTTCCTTTGCCATGAGGTTGCATTACGTATTTTATTATATAATATCTTGATTAGTGCTGGAAGAACTGGTGTAGCAATAGAACCTATAATAAGTTATCATCATGAGCACTTTCTGAGAGTGAAAGTTAAAATAATTAAAAGCAAAGAAAAAGCAAATCTACAACATCAGAATATCGGTTTTGTGTATTTCTGTACTGAATGTTCATATTTTATGTCTGCTAAAATCTCTGAAGTAATGGAGTCTCCTGATTGCCCAGTATGTAAGATGAGATTAGAGAAAGCAGGGCCATTGTGGTTAGAACAGCTTTACTATAGAGAATGCATCGAAGACTTGAATACTATTCTTCAAGAGATTGAGTTGCCTTCGAAAGATGAGATAGAAAAGAAACTCACAAAAATGATAGAAGAAGCTGATTCTCCACCATTTTTCTATTATCTTCCATATGTATTAAGAAGACTCAAAAAAGTTGGAATAGGAATTCAGATGATTATTGATTCTTTAAGGAATAGGGGATTTGTTGCTTCTAGAACCTCATTTGATCCACAAGGATTGAAAACTAATGCTTCTTATCAAGAATTGTCTGATGTTATATCTCGCCATTAATTTAGATGTGATAAAAATGACTGCTAAAAGCAAATACATTGTTGGAATAGATGAAGCAGGAAGAGGACCAGTTATTGGTCCAATGGTAATATGTGCCTATATGATCAAAGAAATTGATAGAAGTAAATTAAGAGAAATAGGTGCACGAGATTCTAAAACACTAACTAAAAAAAGTCGAGAAAGGCTTTATTCTTCTCTTTCAGAAGTAGCATTTGAGATAAAAACTAAACATGTTTCTGCTGCGGAGATTGACGAATTAAGAAAGAGTCACACACTGAATGTTATAGAACAAAAAATAATGATTAAGGCTGCAAAAGAATTTTCCGTAATTCCTGATGAGATATATATTGATGCAGCAGATGTAAAAGAGAAACGATTTGGGGAAGCTTTTCAAATCGAATTTCCAGAAGCAAAAATCATCTCAAGGCATAAAGCAGATCAACGCTATGCAGTTGTATCCGCAGCTTCGATAATTGCTAAAGTTCAGCGAGATAGAGCGATAGAGAAAATATCTTCTAAGCTGAATGTAGATATTGGCTCTGGCTATCCTAATGATCCTTTAACTATTTCATTCCTTAAACAAACCTATAAACAAAATAAAAAATTTCCTCCATTTGTGAGAGAGTCTTGGGCAACAGCAAAGAACATAAAAGCAAAGAAGATTACTGATTTTTTTGATGCTTGATTACAATCTGTTTTGATTCTCAATAGGTTGTTCCATCTTTTTCCTTTTCTTAAAAACAAAAAGAGGTAGTAATATCCCAGTTACCAACCCAATTGCATGTGCTAAGAAATTTACATTCATCCCCCCAGTGATAATCAAGAAGATTACTCCAACACCTGAATAACTCCATAATGATCTTCTTTTATCTTCTTCATATGCTAAGACTATAGTAATACCTAGAAGTCCAAAGACTCCTCCACTAGCTCCTGCAGAAACTGTATTTAGACCAAAAGCAAGTGTAAGTAATCCTCCCATAAGACCTGATGTTATGAAAATAAGATAATATTGCCAAGAATGAAGTCTTTCTTCAGCTCTTAAACCAAATATAAATAGAAATAGGCAATTTGAAAGAAAATGAAGAAAATCGATATGAACAAAAATAGATGTCAACAACTGATAAACGTGTCCTTCCATAACCAATTTGTTATACTGCCCAACTTTCTTTAGTATCTCATCTGAAATGGCAAATACGTCATTGAAGGAATTTACTTCTACCCTAACAATGCTTATTATAGAGATTATTAAATAGCAAACAGTGATTAGAATAAATAGATTTCTAGTAGGAAGGTTAGTTTTCCAAAAAGATTCAAAGTTAGAAGTTTCCGAATTTTGAGACACGATATGGAGATGAAACCCCTATTATAAAACAGTTTTTAAAAAAAAGAAAAGTGTTTGTTAGCTATTTTTTTCTAAAGTATAATAAACGCAGGATTCTACTCCTTCGCTTATTATTGATTTTCTAGCTTTAACAAAACCTACTATTGTGCTAAAGAATAACCCTATCATAAGAAATATGAACGCTACTCCAGTAGATACTACTGGTCCAATTAAATGCTCTGTAATCCATTGCTGATTTTCCATTCCTTGGAGCTTGTAACTAAGTCTTAGAACAGCAAGAGGAAGAGTACCTAGAATCACAAGAAATACTCCAGAGATTAGACCAAAGAATAATTTTAATGGGGATAATTTGATGGGTTTGTCTGGTACTTTGGGAGGTTCCTCTCTTTTCTTATCACCTTTAATCACATTTACTATATTTGTAAATGAACCAGGTAACATAAAAGCAGTTAATTTTAAATTCACTACAATTGTGAGTAAAGCTAAACCAATGCCTATGAATAGCAAAGCTAGGCTAATTGCTCTCCCAGGTTTTATGAGCATTTGTAATGGTGAAGGATTAAAAGCATTGTAAATAGCTATAACGAAGAAGAATATGAACATCCAAGTTAATCCTGCTGTTGCAAAAGAATGAACTGCTGTAGTTATTTTAAGAGGTTGTTCCAGAGGTCGAGTTTCGATCTCTGCTAATTCTCCAACAGTTTCACCTATAAGACTCCTTTGGTTTCTTAACCATTTTATTATTCTTAATAACCAATAACTTATTGAGAAAAGTAATATTGCTATTCCAACAAAAATCCAAGTATCCCAGAATAATCCGTTCAAACTTGCAGGTGTTAGACCTGTAACTGAATAATGTATAGCTCGAACTATTGCAATAGGTATGAAGGACGAACCTGTAACAATCATTCCAGTTAGAGTTAGCATAATAGTCCATTTAGGAATTAATTTTCTCTTATCTAATAATTCTGGGCTTTTTTCTCCTTTAACTAGAATCTTTAATCTTCTAGGAAGCTCATTGACTTGAATTCCTAAATTCATAACAATTGTTGCTAAACCAAAAGCTATTCCTCCAATCAGAAGAGCGACACCTAGAGCTTCAATGGGAACAGTGATGATTTCATAGATATGATCTGCAAAAACATCTCCTTTGATTCCTGCATTTATCCAGAAAATCATAACAATCGAAGCAATAAGCTCAGCGACTATTCCTGAAATCAAAAACCATGGAAATGCTTTTGAGAAAAATGGCATCTTTTGTTTTTTCAACTCAAGACCTGCCTTGTTAAAGCTTTTTGTAGCATTCTCACCTGTTGCGACGATATTTCTCACAATAATTACAATTGCAAAACCTATTCCAAGTTTTAGGAATCCAAGTCCTAAAAGTGGAATAATTTCCAAGAATCTTCTTAATACGATTTCTACTACATTATCTGAAGTTATATACATCTGATTGAAAAATCTCCAAATACCTAAACCTAGGGAAATAATTACTAATGAAAATCCGAAATACAATATTTCTTTATATTTACTATAAATTTTATTCATCATATTGATAACCTTGATTTAATTTTTTCACTGCAAAAAAAAGTGAAAAGAAAGAAAATAATCAATAAACTTAGACTAGTTTGAATTTGAGTTTCAACTTCCATCCATTTGAGGTACTGGTAATCCATGTTTCTCTGCAATCTGTTTTAACAGACCAACAAACATCTTAAATTTATCTTCACCCATTTCTTTTGCAACTTCTAAAGTTGTCATCATATCAGTTTTGTGAATATTTTCATCAACAACCTTTGCTGCTTTTAGTCTTCCTAAGATAAGAGCTTCTTTCTCTTCTGGGGAGAGAGACATGAGAACTTTTGTACGTGTTGCAATAAAGGGTTTCATTTTCTTAGGCTTGAGTTTATTTACTGAAGAAATAAGTCCTGCAAGCGATTGAATTCTTTGCTCTTCAGGTTGCCCTGCAAGCATTTTTAATCTCTGAGATAACATGCTAGCCCTCTCTTCTTCTGAAGCATCAGCAAGCATTTGAATCATATCATTCATTTCACTCATTTAAATCACATTCTTGTTTCACAAATCGAGTGATTTGTGATAACTAAGTCTATCTTTTACTATAGGTGAAATTATTTTTAAAGGCTCGTAAATGACAAAAAAACCATTTTTAAGGTATTATCCGTTTTTGGGTATCCTTACGGTATTTTAGTGTATTTGTGCGATTCTTATCTTATTCAATAACCTTTTTATGGATTCTTAGTTGGTTGGATAATGACTTCAATGGATATCAGCAATACACCTATAGCTAACATCAATGAAGATGGGTCAATAGATGTTTTGCTGCATGTGCATTTTGAATGTACTTGTTGTACTGATTGTTGTAAGCTAAATAATATTGCTGCTACTGAACAGGATATTCTTAATCTGATGGAACTTGGAATAGAAGTTGATCAAGCTATAGAAGTGCTAAGTCCCGTACTTATTCCTAGCAAAAACATAGAAAATGGTTTTATTAAAGCCTATATTTTAAGGAAGAAACCATTTGTAAACGAATGTGCATTTTTAGATGAAAAAGGGATGTGCAAAGTTCATGAATTCAAACCATTAGCATGTCAATTATATCCATTCTCAATCAGAAGAAGAAATGGTGGGTATGAAGTAATAATTCACCCGAACTGTGTATGCAATTTTATAGAAATTGATGTTGGGGAAGATAAATCAAATACACTCAAAATAGTTAACAATTTAATGGCTAATCTCTCATTAGATGATGGAAATAAGTAATCGTTTCTTAAGTTTTTAAATGAATTTGAAAATGTTAATAATAGTAATCATAAGATTCAGTGATACAAGAAAAAATTTGTATAATACTTGATATTGAATCGGATTTATAAGAAAACTTATCATTAAATAAAGAAGATGTTCGGATATGAGTTTGTTCAAAACCAACTTCATGAAGCTAGTTGAGGTCTATCTTCAAAATCAAGGATTCACTATTGAGATGTGTAACATCTATACAAGAGGGGTTGATTATTATGAGAGTTACAAAAGAGTAATCATGTGTGCTTACAAAGACGATCTTCTTCTTTGTATCAGAGCTCGAAGTGGGGCAGTTAGTGATCCTTTTGTTGGCGATGATAAACAAATTGAACTCAAACTCCAAGAACCTGCTTTGAAGCTTTTGAGTTGCATCCGCTCTCTCAACATGGGTGCAGATCCTATCTATTGCGAGAAATTTGAGAAGATGATGGCTATCCCTATAATCATAATGGAAAAGTCATCTAGGAAACATCCTCTTTATTATTACTTTGATGAAGAAACAAGAGAATCAAAACTATGGTATGTTAAAAAGAATGTAGTATATCTACCATGGGAATGGATAAAAGAATTTTGGAATGAGGACTTTGAAATTTCATTAAGGGATCAAGGTTTTTCTATATCACCTCCTGTGGAATATGAAGCAGAAAAAAATATCAGTCAAGCTGTAAAGGAGATTGAAGAAATGCTTGCTTCTAAAAGAATCGGGATAATGAAATCAGTTTATTTAGATAAACCAACTCTTCCTCCTCTAGTTTTGACATTAACACAAACAGACCAAATGATGATCTTTCTTGTTGATGAACCTGATGAAGACATTCATCCAAAATTAATGGATTTTGCAGTATATTATTTTGGTCCAAAGACTGAGAAATTTCCAACTACAATTAAAGCAATATTCTTCAATATAATTACAAAGGAACCAGAAGATAGTTATCTTCAACCTTACATCCCAAAAGACAATGATTTTGTTGAGAAGCATTTTGAGCATCCAACTGTAATAAAAACTACAGTAAAAGGATTCAAACATCTAATAGAAGTGGCAAACATTGAAGAAGTTCCTACAATTCCTATGCTGAGTCCTATTCCAAAAATGGAATTTGAAGAACTGCTTAAAGTTTCCTCAGGGTACTGGTTCTCTAAGGTCTTCCAAGAAGCTAAGAAGAGGTTAAAGACAATGTTTTCATCAAAATGTCCATTCTGCTCAAATTCTACTATTATTCATCAACTCCCTGCAAGTACTCTAAAGAAACTGAAGTTCAATCTGGATTTGACAAAGGAAAACTCCTATCTTGTATTCTGTAACAATAAAAAGAGTGGATGCGGATGGGGTTTCATCACAGTAAAAGATAAATTTCAGGGTGGAGTACATGGTTTCTTTATAGGAAGAGATCAACAGTATGCTCATGATTTAGATACCGTCAAAAGAACTATTCGAGAAGTTGGACTATTAGTCCATTCAATGCAACAAATAAAACTTAAAAAATAATCTAGGATGGTGCAAATTTAAAACCATATCTTATTAAACCTTCATCACCATCTCGAGCTAATATTTTGAAAACCATTCTTAATAACATCCCTTCCTTTACTTCATCTAGATTACAGTCTACTATCTGACCTGTTACTTTTATTGTGTCATCTAATTCTATTATTCCTACAATATAAGGTGTGTATTCCATCATCTCTTGTGCGGTCTGTGTAACTTGAGTATAATAGAGAAGTTTACCTGTATTAGCTAGTTTATATTCCTCTACATTGCTACTACTGCATTTGGCACAGACTTCTGATTTTGGAAAACTCTTATTTTCACAATCTAAACATTTGATACCAACTGCAAGATATCTTTCTCGCTTTTCTCTCCAAATCTTAGGGGGTTCCATTATTTTTTAACCTCCTCTCGGGTAAATATACTTACATACGTCAATGCACCGGTACCACTAACGTTTTGAGTAAGTCCATAATTAGAATCAGCTATCTGACGTTCCCCTGCTTCACCTTTCATTTGTTCCACGATTTCGATAATTTGTGCTAATCCTGTAGCTCCAAATGGATCTCCTCTAGCTTTTAATCCTCCACTTGGGTTAATACTTATCTCAGAACCTAGCGAAGTTAATCCGTCCTCAGTAGCTTTCCCTCCTTCTCCCTTTGGAAAGAATCCTATATCTTCTATAGCTAAAATTTCACCAATTGGGTATGAATCATGTACCTCCGCTACATTGATATCTTTAGCCTTAATATTTGCCATTTTAAATGCTTGATCTGCTGCTTTCCTTGTAGCTTTAAGTGATGTAAGTGTATCTCTATGATGAAGGGATACAGTATCTGATGCATGACCCAAACCAATAATAGGGACCTTTGTTGTGATATCTGGATTTTCAGCTAAAAATTGAGACGAAGATAAAATAATTGATGAGGCTCCATCACAGTGAGTCGCGGGGTCAAACCTGCCTATGGGATCTGCAATTCTCTTTGCTTTGAGGAACCGATCTAATGAAATCTCTCTTCTAAATTGTGCTAATGGATTCTTAACTCCATTCTTATGATTCTTTACTGGAACTGCTGCAAGTTGTTCAAGAGTGGTATTATATTCCTTCATGTGAGCTTTTGTGAGAATGGCATATAAACTAGTTAAAGTTGCACCCATTTCAAACTCCCAGTGGTAATCAATTGTAGCACCTAGAATTTTCTCTATTGTTCCACCTTTTACATAGTCGCTTAGTTTTTCGACTCCAACCACTGCAACACATTCATATTGTCCACTTAAGATTCCGAAATAAGCTTGCTGGAATGCAGCAGCACCACTTGCATTTCCTGCTTCTATTCTAGTTATTGGAATATCTAGTCCACATTCTCTGATACATGTAGAACCAATTGATGTTTGACTATTACTACCAGAAACTAACGAACCAAAGTAAGCTGCTTGAATGGATTCTTTCTTAATTTCAGCATTATTAATCGATCCTAAAAGAGCTTGAGTTGCTAATGAACTAGCAGATTTACTATAATGTTCCCCAAATTTCGTTGAATTAGAACCAGTAATGTAAACTTTGTGTTTCATCAGTATCTCACCTTATCACTCCTTTATATCTTGCATATGTGCCGTAATCGACCATCTCTTTTCTATTCAAGTAATAATCTGTGGAATAAGGATATGATTGAATTTTCTCAATTTCCTCAGTTACAACAAATGAAAAAGCATCACTTCCTGCTCCACTCCCGTAGGAAGTCATGAAGATTCTATCTCCAGGTTTTGAATGATTCAATATATGTGCTAAACCAAGTATCGATGCAGCGGAATAGGTGTTTCCAATTTCTCTGCAAATTAGACTTTTTTCCACTTGTTCATTTGTAAATCCTAGCATTTTTGCTGCTGAAAGTGGGAACTTTGTATTGGGTTGATGAAAGGTAACATGATTATAATCAGAAGGTTTAGACCCTAATTTTTCCATTAAACCTTTAGATGCATCAATAGTATGCTGAAAGTATGCAGGCTGTCCTGTAAATCTTTGACCATGAGTTGGATAAATAGCTCCTTCTCTCCTCCAGAAATCAGGTGTATCTGTAGTTACAGAGTAGGTGCCTTCCAGCTCAGCAATGATATTGTTGGCTCCTATAAGAAACGCTGCGCTCCCAGCACCTGCGGTATATTCTAAAGGATCTCGCGGACGAGCTTGACTGCTATCTGATCCTATAGCTAGACCATAATCGATCATTTTAGATTTTACTAATCCAAAACACATTTGCATACCAGCTGTTGCTGCTTTACAAGCAAACTCTAGATCAGCAGCAGTCAAAGATTTTTCAGCATCCAAAGCTGCAGCAACTATTGTAGCTGTTGGCTTAACTGCATAAGGGCGGGATTCGCTTCCCACATATATTGCTCCAATTTCCTTCGAATCTCTTCCCCACCTATTAAC
>JAGLTB010000182.1 GCA_023270155.1 Candidatus Heimdallarchaeota archaeon
TTGTTTCTTTATCTGAACTAACAGATTGCTGCTAAAACCACTTCCAAAACCACACTTTTTCGAAAAGAACCTTTTGCCAGTGCCACCACCTAGAGGGTTTTTTCAAATTCACTTTGGGTGTAGGTTCAGTATAGAAGTTTCCGCTGGCATATCCTGCTCTGCCATCTCCTAATTCGATAAAACAAGATCCTTTGCCAGTAAATTCTTTTTTATCAGACTTGTTTTTCATTTTAGCTAAAATATTATGAGCTACTACATCTGCTTGGTAATGAGCAAACACACCCGCTTTGGGAAGAGGTTTTCCATCTGGAAGTATAATTGAGGTTACATCACCCAGAGCATACACATTCTCTAAATCCGTCTCCATTGTTCGTGGGTTTACTTTCACCCATCCTTTTTCTTCCACTATTGGGGAATCCTTCAAAAACTCCGGAGGACCATGTGGAGGTACACCAATTAGAAGATCATAGGAAAGTGTTTTCTCATCGCTAAAAGTTATTTTCTTCTTAGTTGGATCGATATGAGTCGTTTGATGTTGAGGTTTAAAGCTAATTCCTCTGCTTTGAAGCAATGAAACCACCATATTACCGATTTCTTCCCCAGCAACAGCCATTGGTATTGTTTCCGGTGTAACCATTTCTATCTCTACATTTTTTCGCTTCTTTTTGGTGAAATGTGCAGACAAAAGTAACGCTGCTTCATAGGGAGCAGCAGGACACTTGAATGGCATTGACGACACGAGAACTACTATTCGTCCCTTGTCAAAATCCTCTACTGCATCGCGAATTTCCTCAACACCTACTAAGTCAAATACATTGTAGGCTGATTCTGAAAAACCTTCCATTCTCTCAGGAAAGGTACTTGCACCAAGAGCAATAACCAAATAGTCATAGGGCATGTCTCCATCAGGAGTGACTATTATCTGATTTTTAAAATCTATATTTTCTACTAAAGTGTTGACGAATTTGATTCCTTTCCTTTGAAGACGAGAAAGTGGTTTTTGGATTTGATTCTTGGTCCTCCAGCCAGTCATCACCCATAGCAAGGAAGGATTGAAAAGATGATTTTTTTCCTTATCTACAAGCAAAACATCGTTCACTTTTGCCAATTTCCGCAACTTGTTGGCTACAATTAAACCACCTGTTCCACCACCTAAAATGACAATTTTTTTAGACAAATTACATACCTCCTTATTTTTTGTATTTTATTAATCTTATAAATTTGAAATTCGCCCTAGAATATTCTAAAGCCACTCTCGAAGATTGCGGTGCTTAACCTGAAAACTATACAATCAGCTAGAGATTTGAAGATTACTTGGAAATTAATATAATCGAAGATGTTTATAAAATTTTGTTGTAAAAAATCCATTCATTAATCATCAGGTGAGAACCAAGTATCTAACCATTCAATCGTTTTCTTCATAACTTCATCTTTTGGAACTATGGTTTTGTAATCAAAATCTCTAGTAGCTTTTTCATGGCTAATAAGTATGGTTTATCCCCTGCATGACAGCAAATCTATTCATTAGCAACAGGTGAAATGATTGAAAGGGCTCGTTTTGAGTTTTCTGTGATAACTTTGTTGATTAGTTCAATATCTATTCCTTCTTTCTCACAAAAAGGTACGAATTCCTTGAAAAATCTTGCATAAGGTCTCATTGGCCACTCTTCTTCCTCCTCCTTAATCCAATAAGAACCAGAGTCTTGCCCAAAAAGCAGTTGAGTGATCAGATTTTCTTCAAGTAACTTCTTTATTGCTGAGGGATATCTAGAGAAATCTTCAGCAGCACCTATACAGTCAAATTCTATCCATATTCCTTTCTTTCCAAATTCGAGAATCTTATCCATGTCCATTTGTCCATCAGCATGTACCCAAATGAACCTATCATAAGGTAGATTTTCTTCCTTGATAATTTCAATAGCGCTAGGTAAGGATGATGAATCAAAAATATGACATTGAATTACCAGCCCAGTCCTGTTACTAGTTCTAACTGCAGCTCGAAGTAATTTTTCTTGTAAAGGAAAAATCTCTCCTTCATCACCTAATGCGAGTTTAATGAAACCAGGTTTAATAGCTGTATCATCTATACCTTCTTCAAACTCTTTTGTCCAGACATCAGCTATTTGATCAATGGTCATTTCTCTAATAACTGCAGGAACACTTTTTCCCCTAACATCCATTCCATCCCAAGCACCAGTACATGTAACAATATTAATCCCAGATTTCGTAGAGCATTGTACTAAAACATCTAAGTCTCTTCCAAGACCAAGAGGTGTAGCTTCCACAATGGTTTGACAACCCTTTTTTTGAGCTTCAAACAGATAAGGTAAAACATATTCCTCTACATCCTTGATAGAATAAGTTCTTTCTAAATTATCTGCCCCCACTATATTTACAACAATGTGTTCATGCATTAATGTAACACCTAAGTCATCTTCCGAAATAGGTCCTAAAACGGTATTAATCAAAATAAACAAATCCTACAAAGTGATTGTGGATAATATGATTTAGTCCTTAAAACTGTTTTGTGGAAAAATGAGATTTTACAGAAGCTGATTAACCACTTTAAAAATGAGAAGAAGTATTGTAATCATTTAGTTGAAAGAAAAAATTTTACAAGATTATGGATAAGCTTTATTTTCTTTTTTTATGACTTTATAATAGATTATTTGTTACTTAGTAAACTATTTATGCAAAAATAGCTAAAAATTGTATATGACCGATAAAAAAGGACGCAAAAGTTCCAGCGGTGGAGCGGGTACAGTAACACTTCTTTGGGTGATATTCCTTATATTGAAACTAACCAATGTAATTGATTGGAAGTGGTTATGGGTATTTTCTCCTATTTGGATTAGTGCAAGTGCAGCAGTCGGACTAGGACTTCTATTCTTGCTAGTAGTTGGACTTATTCTACTAGCTGCAATAATTGGAATAACAAGAAAGGATTCAAAAGCAGTAGACAAAATAAAGGAAATGTTTCGAAAAAAAGATTAGGATTTTTCATCTAAAATATATTGACTTAGCTAGAGAACAGTATGAAAAATACTATTCGAATTGAGAAACTAGATTGTCTATGTTTATTAGTGTTGAATGAGTATTCTTACTTATGCCATTTGTAAATAATCAAGGAGTTAAGATTTTTTATACGATTGTAGGACAAGGCACACCCATAGTTTTACTGCATGGAGGTCCTGGAAGTCATCAAGAATGGTATGCTTGCAATCATGTACATACCTTAATGGAAAGCTATCAAGTTATTCTAATAGATCTCAGAGGAAATGGACAGAGCGACAAACCTCATGATTCGAAATCATATTTAACAAAGAAAATTACTTCTGATATCATCGCAGTTTTAGATGAGTTGAAGATAGAAAGTGCTCATTGTTGGGGATATTCACTTGGCGGTTACTTAGCATTTTGTCTTTCTAGAGATTATCCTGAACGATTTTATAGTTACATAATTGGAGGAGCACAACCTAAAGGATTAACAAAAGAAGTTAAGGAATTTCAAAATTCTATCCGAGAAAAAATGAAGGATGGAGCAGATGGTTTAATTGCTATTGTAAAAGAGAAGGGAGAAGAGGTTACACCTGAAGCTGAGAAAGGTTTTAGAGCAATGGATTATGAAGCAATAAACGCTTGGATGAATAGTGCAGACTTATTTAGTAGAGTAGATGAGCATCTTCCTGAGCTTGAAGAACCATTTCTGTTTTATGCAGGAGAAAAAGACGAATGGAATCCATACCCCCAGCTTCTTGAAACTAGAAACGAAATGAAAAATGCAACAGCAATACTCTTTGAAGATATGGGACATGAAGTCCAATTCATAGAAGGTGTAGTTCTTCCATATGTTCTAAAATTCCTTAATAATATAGAAGAATGATGAGTTAATCATCGAGTGAGAACCAAGCATTTAACCATTCAATAGTCGATATCTTTGACAACTTCGGAAATATCTCTAATTCTTTGTGTTCTACCTGAAATTAGTACGTATTCACTAAACAATAACAAATCCTTCCTAATTTAACTTTTCAAGCTTCAACTTATTAAATTCTATTGAATCTACTCTAAATTTAACATATAGAATATATTCTCTTTTTTTTCTCTTATTAATTTTTGAGACTAATCAATAGTTTCGAGATAATGTAATGTTAATGATTTTAATAAATTTAGATTATTAATTTTCATGCGTAGACTTATTATAGAAAAAAATATAGCTCCTATTTGATACCAATGAAAAAACACAATAAGGTTTTGGTATTTATATTGGTAACATTCTTACTTACATCCTTAACTGTGAGAAGCGAAACAGCGCCAAATCTGCTTGAACTTACTGAAGGAATAAGTGTATCTGGAGACCTTGAACAACAGGATATTCTTGGTACAATGGAGTTTAGAATAGACAAGATTTGGTATGATTCTTTCACTGATGAAAATCTTGTAGAAATGACTAGAAATATGACAGATACACCACCATATGACCCACTCTATAATGTCACGAAACAAATTGTAACTTCTCTAATTATTGAAGATAATAGAACAGTACTCGTGCCAGCATCCAGATTTTACACAGAAACTTTAGATGACGCAGTATTATTCTTCCTCAACATAACGGATTCAATGGACATTGCAC
>JAGLTB010000183.1 GCA_023270155.1 Candidatus Heimdallarchaeota archaeon
ATTCCATTCTAGAGGATATTCATTGGTTTCCATGTTTGAATATGAAGGTGGAAATGGAAAATTAAAGAATGCTGAATATCCATCGATTGATTTAAGCTGTTCTATTGAAATAAGTCCTGGTGAAAGAGGATGGTGTGTTCGAGTCTCAGCTAAGATTCGTGCAAAACCTTGCTGTGAAAATGGTTGAAATGATCTCATTGTAACACCAGAGGAGTTTCTTTTCTTGAAAAAAAGGTCGGCACAATAAAAAGAATCTGTTCTTTTAGAAAAAAGAGTGTGGGGAAAAGCTAGGATTTTAAGATAGAATGGCGGGTTATGCCGGATTTGAACCGGCGACCTTCAGGTTAAAAGCCTGCTGCTCTACCTGGCTGAGCCAATAACCCATCACGTTTCCTCTCATCATACTCGTTTAATAAAACTTTCGTTTTTCATCTAATTGTTGGAAAACACAAGACAATAACTATGGTCATAACCATAACCGTAGAAACCATCAGCCTTTTCAGTATTGTTGTTGGTCCAGTTCACGATTATTTCTCCTTCGAAATTGAGTATTTTAGAAATTTCTTTACCAATATCCCATGCAAGTGTAGTTACTACACCACCTTTTTTTAGATTCGAAACCTCAATCACTATTTTTGAATTAGGTTTCATTTTCTTCTTAACATTTGAATAGATTTTTCTTGTATCCTCCAAATACTGCACATAGGTACCTTCGGTTGTGTAAGCTGCATATGGATTTTCAGTTTCGTCTTCATTCATATAGATTGGAGATGCTATACAAAAATCACATTCTGGGATATCATATTCCAATAATTTCAAGGAATCTCCATGAATAATGTTCTCCTTATTTTGTAAGTTTTCTTTAATGTAAATGTATCTGGTTTCTGAATACTCAACTCCAAATGGAATACGTCCCATTTCTTCAGCTACAAAAAGAGTGGTTCCAAGACCAGCGAAAATATCCAACACAGTATCTCCCTTTTTAGTATATTTTTCTAAAAAGTATTCTACCAAACTTTCTGCGAAACGATTGTCATTATCTTTAAACTCCTCAGGAATTTTTCTTCTACGCACGTTAGGCAAGGTAATATGCGTCCTCATTAAATCAACTTCCATTCAAAGTAAGGTTATCCTCTTATATTTTTCTTAGATAAAATTAATCATTTCCGCTTTGGTTAGAATTACTCTTCTCCTAGTTCCTGGTGCATTCATTAAATGCCAAACTGAATACTGTTCCTCATAAGGATAGGTTGCTGAAATAGCATTTATTGGTACAATGATCCCAAATTGCCTTGCTGCAGCTCCAGTAGCGGTATGAAGAACAGCTCCATTTGCTGATGTCCCAACTATTATTACAGTTTTAATTCCTTTTTCTTGAAGTATACCCTCTAATTCTGTGTTGTGAAATTTGTCTACTCCAGCTTTTACGATGGTTTCATCTCTCTTTGGAAGTACTTCTCTTCTAATGTCAGCTTTACTTGCTGCACTAGTTAAACTAAAAATAACTAACATTCCACTCTTTCTAGCCTTTTCAATTAACATTTGTATGTTATGAAGTGTTCTGACACATCTAGGTCTTCTATCTTCATTACAATTTTGATTTTGAATATCTAGAATCAAGAGTGCTGTTTCTCTTAGTTTTAGTTTTACTTCTTCCAATTCAGGAGCAGTAGGAACCTTTACTCTTTCCCACTCTTCAATTATTGTTTGCTCTTCAACCATAACCTCAAAATGACTCTACAATATAAATTTGTATCTGATTAAAATTGTCTGTTACTCATTTTTGTATGTCTTATTGAAAAGCTTAAGTATCCAAATTTATTGTGTTAGTTTGTTCAAAAAGGTGGAGTAAATGGACAATATATACAATCTCTCAAGTCGAGAACTTGGTCTTCTCATTTACTTAGCCCAGAATAGGGCAATTGACAAGGAAATTGAAGTAACAACAACTCAAATAGCGGAATTCTTCTCTATCTCCCAACAAACGGCATCGCGGTGTTTGCTCAAACTCAAAGAAGAAGGAATTATTTTATGGAAATCTTCTCCTAAAGGATCGCTTGTACAATTGACACCAACAGGGAATTCCATACTTCATCAATTACGTTTTGAACTAGAAAGGGCTCTTCATCCTGATTTATCTTCTATAAAATTAAGAGGTGTCGCTTTTTCAGGATTAGGAGAGGGTAAATACTATATATCAAGAACTTCTTATTTCAAGGAGATTACATCCAAACTTGGTTTCAAACCTTTTCATGGGACACTTAATCTACGGATCAATACCAATGACATAGATAGGTTGGATTTAATACGAGGTTCTTGGCCAATTATAATCAAAGGTTTCGAAGAAGAGGGGAGACGTTTTGGAGATGTTCTATGCTATCACCTTAAAATTCCAAAAATAACCGCTAATGTTGCTGGGATTATTCCTCGCAGAACCCATTATGGTTCAAATATACTAGAGTTAATCAGCGATGTTTATTTGCGAGAAATTCTTGATATTGCTGATGGAGATGAAGTGGTTGTTGAGTTTGCTTTTGAGAATAAAAAGGGGAATTGATGATTAATGCCTGGGACAATAGAACGTCTTCTATTGAAAACAATCTATTCCAATTCAATTAAACAAATACCTTCCACAATCTCGACACTATCACGTCTTTTAGAGCTCTCACAACCTATATTAGAACCCAGTTTATCTTATCTGGTGGAAAAGGATTCTCTTTCACTCAGCTCAGATGGAAAATACAGTTTATTGGGATTAGGAAGAAAGCAATTAACTGTTGTTATGACAGGTGGGACATTTGATCTTCTACACTCTGGCCATCTGTTTACTTTCAAACAGGCTAAATTGCTAGGTGATATATTAACTGTAGTAATTGCTACTGATAAAACCGTTGAAAAGGAAAAAAAACGCCACCCCTCCAAAACCCAAGATGAAAGAGTAATGGTTGTTAATCATATCAAAGAAGTGGATGTTGCTGTTATAGGGAGTGAGTATGATTTTATAGAAACTGTTAATTTGATTCAACCTGATATAATCGCATTAGGATATGATCAATATCATGATGAAAAACATCTTTATGAAACATTATCCTCTAAAGGATATCCTCATGTGAAAATTATAAGACTTAAGGAATATATTCCAGGTAAATCAACAACAAAAATCATGCAAGATATGATAAAGCATAACTATCGTCTAGAGAAAAAGTGAGAGCAATTTAGTACGATTTTTTATTAGAAACTTTCTTAATCCCAAAAATTAATTCTTGTTTGAGATGTTTATTAGGAATAGGTCTTCTCTTTTATCGATGTCACGAAACGAAGCTGAGCATAAAATAGTCTCTCTTCTATCTGAATTAATTGAGGAATCGCTAGCTATAGCTCAACCTTGCAATTTGATGTCTGAACACATCTCATTCAGTAATACAGAGATGGCAATCAAGGAAGAAAAAGTTGACCTGTCAAAATTTGATAAATATTATCTATTAGCTTTTGGTAAAGCTTCTCAAACTATGTCAAAGTGGCTTCTAGATAATTTTCCTCTGTATTTCTCTCGTATTATTATTGTATCCCCTAACGAATGCACCGAACACTTTGAATCTTTACCTAACCTCTCCTTTTTCAAAGCTGGTCATCCAACACCAAATAACGAAAGTTTAGAAGCAGCGGAATACTCATTGAAATTCCTTAGAAACCTTTCTTCAGATGACCTTTGTTTTGTATTAATATCAGGTGGAGGTAGTTCTCTTTTCGAATCTCCTGATTTCAATGTATCTTTAGAGGATTATCAATCTCTTATAAGATTACTATTATCTAGTGGTGCATCAATCCATGAGATTAACACTATAAGAAAACATTTCTCAAAGGTGAAGGGTGGTAAATTAGCTTTGGAAACAAAGGCAAGGATAATTACAGTAATCATATCAGATGTTATTGGAAATAATCCTTCTATTATTGCATCAGGACCAACAGCTCCTGATAGTTCCACTTGGAATGATTGTAAAGATATTCTCACCAAATACAATCTTCAAACACAGTTACCCGAAAGCATCGCATCTACTATCAAAAAAGGACTAAATAGTGATATTGAAGATACTCCAATCAATCTCTCTCTCTTTTCTCATGTGTCTAATTTTGTCATTGGCGATAATTATTTTGTATCAAGTAAATTAGAGAATAAAATTTCTAATAATCACTGCGTTAAAATATTAACTCATTCACTTTCTGGTGAATCAAGTGAAAGAGGAAAAGAATTAGCTATTACCTCAATTAAGCACTTTACAGATGAAAGAGTTTCATGTAAATCTCCTTATTGTTTTCTACTTTTCTCAGGGGAAACCACTGTTACAATAAAAACTCCTGCTGGTTTAGGGGGACGTAATCAAGAGTTAGCACTATCTTTTGCACTAGAAATTACAGATAAGTATCCCATTTACTTAGCTTCTTTTGGAACCGATGGTATAGATGGAACATCATTAGCTGCAGGGGCACTAGTTGGGCCCTTTACAATATCAGATGACGTTAGGAAACAAAAAGCCATTACAGCCTTATCTACTCATGATTCAAACTCCTTCTTCAAAGAAAACGGGGGAGAAATTATTACTGATCACACAGGAACAAACCTAATGGATATAGGAATAATCTGCTTAAGATTTGATAGAGAATAATGAAACTTTATTCTCCTTTCAGCTTTTCTTCTAATTTCTTTCCTTGTACTGCAACAAAAAGATCTGAAAGTGTCCTCTCAACTAGAACTCTTGCTGTATCCTTTTTTCTACGAAATTCTGAAATTAGATTCTTTCCATAATCAATTTGTAAGAAACTACCATATAGTTTTTTCATAATTTCATAAAACTTCTTTGCTTCATCAGTTTGTCCTTCAACAAGTTTTTCCAGAATATGCCTTCTCAATTCGCCTATCAAATCTGCAATACCTAAGATATAGTATTGTTCATTGATTCCAATTTCTTCAAATGAAAGAAGCTCATTATTCATGATTAGTTCATAGAGTAGTTTTGCTTCTGCGTATTCTTGCATTGCGACTCCAATGATACCGATCTGTTGAAATGTAGCTTCTTTTTTCAGATACTTGCTAACCTCAGATAAAGAATCCCTGGCCATTAGAAGTTTTTCTTTTGATTGCTCGAAATTTTTGTTATGTAAATTCTCAATACTCTGTCCAGCATTTCTAACTACTTTTCTAGATAGCTTGATTATCTCTTCTCGAATATTATCCAACTCAATGAGTCTTTGTTCTATTCGTGATGCAACGTTCTGGAATTTAGAGGTATCAACCATAATAATCATTCTGAATAAATCTTTTAGTTAAAAATATCTTGTGATTAGGTAACATTATCACCTAAAGAACAAAAAATTAATAGTAGCTCAATTTCTGTATCAAAGTGTAAAACAAGGAAGATACCCATGTTTCTAATGCATTATGCTAACCTTCAAAGAAAAGTCGATGATGCTCTTCATGACTTTATGGCTGAACAAATAAAATTAGTTCAAGACAATCCTTTCCTCAAATACTTCTATGAACAAATTAATGATTTCTTGTTCTCAGGAGGGAAAAGAATTCGTCCTGTTCTTATGGCTCTCTGCTATCAATCCATAAAATCCGATGTTGTTGATAAAGGAATTTTATCAGCATCACTCAGTTTAGAACTACTTCACAATGCTAGTTTAATTCATGATGATATAATGGATAATGCAGCAACCAGAAGAGGAAAAAAAGCTTTTCACCATGTTCTTCAAGATTATGCAGAAAATAATTCTAGTTCTGATACACAAAATGATAATACTTATGGAATGTCAATGGGAATTTTGGGGGGAGATTTTGCTTACAATCTTGCTTACAAAGCAATTAATACAAAAGATTTTCCGACTGATATTACCTTACGGGCTGCAATAGAGTTCAACGAGGGATTCTTACACGTTGTTCAAGGTGTTGTTGTAGAAACCGATTTAATGCGAAGACTCGAAGTTACAGAGAAACAATACCTTTCAATGATTGCTGGGAAAACTGCTGCTCTTTTTGCAAAAGCAGCTAGATTAGGAGCTATTTTTGCTGGTGGAACCGAATCTCAAATTGATGGTCTTGGCAAATATGCTTTGGATGCAGGTATTGCTTTTCAAATTATTGATGATATTATTGGTACTTTTGGGGATTCGAGAAAAACAGGAAAACCAACCGATAGCGACATAAAGGAAGGTAAGAAAACTCTTCTTCTAATAAAAGCAATTGAGAATGCAGATGATGATCAACTTAAAGTAATTTCAAAGGTAGTAGGCAATCGTCAAGCTACAGATCAAGAGATTGATAAAGTAAGAACTATATTCAAGGAAACTGGTTCACTTGATTTTGCCAATAAGAAAGCAGAAAAGTTGTTTAATAATTGCATTTCCTACTTGGATAATCTAGAACCAAAGATAGAAGAGAAGTTTAAGAAATACCTGATTGAAATAGCCAAGATGGGAATTGATAGAGATAAATAGGTGTGATAATTAAGTGAATCTTCCAACAGCAGAAATTGTATGTTTGGGGAATGAGCTATTAATTGGTGTTACTGTTAACACCAATGCTACTTATATTGGAGATCAACTCACTAAACTTGGTTATGAAGTAAGGAGAGTTACAGCAATACGTGATGATGTCGATTTAGCTGCTGATTTTTTCATTGAATTGATTTCAAGAAAACCCAATTTAGCAATTGTCACTGGGGGTTTAGGGCCAACTTATGATGATATTCAGCTTGAAGTTCTTTACAAAGCTACTGGATTGGTATTAAAAGAAAACATTGAAGCCATTCAACAGATTCAGAATTATTATGCAAAGAAGAATTTAAAATTAACAAAAGAAAGAAGAAAAATGAGTTTTCTTCCAGAAGGTTCAGAGGTTTTGAAGAATAATGTTGGTGGAGCACCAGGATGTTATTTTAAGTATAGTGACATTGATTTTTATTGTTTGCCAGGTGTTCCAACAGAGATGAAAGATATTTTTACAAATTACATTAGACCAAGTCTTAAAGAGAAAACAAAAACCGAACTATATGAAGTGAAGTTTCAAGTTTTTGATTGCGCAGAAAGTGAACTAGCACCCTTTATTAATGAAATTAAGACTAATTTTCAGAATCTCTATATTAAATCTCATCCAGCCTATAAAGATAAAAAAGGAATTGTGATACATATCTCAGGTACTGAAGAAAAGGGGAAAGAGGAAGTTGTTAGTGCAAAGAAAAAGCTTCAAGATGCTTTTCTTTCCAACTTATCTTCAATTAGTATTCAAGAAATGAAGGATTGATGAAAAATGGCTCAAAGATCTTATGTAATATTTATGTTGGGTACAGCAGGGAGTGGAAAAACAGTACTTACCAGAACTTTGTATGATTGGTTCAATGAAAAACATCTGGATGTAGCTACTCTTAATCTTGATGCAGGGGTTAGGAGATTACCTTATAATCCTGATATTGATGTTCGTGATTTGGTTAATATAGATAATCTTACTGAGAAACTGGATCTTGGGCCAAATGGTGCTATGATTGCGAGCATGGATTTAATTGCAACTAAAATCGATGAAATAAAAGCAGAAATTGACTACATTGGCCCAGAATATCTGTTAGTTGATAGTCCTGGGCAAATTGAGTTATTTGCGTATAGAAGTAGTGGTCGTTTAGTTTCTTCTGTTATAGCTGACGAAAGTCAACCTACATCGGTTTTTCTAATAGATCCTTCTTTAGCAATGCGACCTGAAGGTTTCTCAAGTATCTTACTGCTAAGTGTATCAGTTGCTTTTCAGCTATCTCTTCCACAGATTGTAGCAATATCAAAAGAGGATATCATAGAAAAAGAACAAATGGAAAATTTAGAAAAGTGGATAGAATCCCCTGATTCTCTAGTAGCAGATATTCAAAGCGTTGGACAAACTTCCTTGTCTCAACAACTTGGTATGAGTATCATGGAGATACTGGAACAATTCAAAACTACAGGTGATTTAATACCTATAAGCGCAAATACAGGATACAACATTGACACACTAATTGGACAAATGGAAAGAGATTGGGGAGAAAGAGATGACTTTTACGAATAATAGAAATCTAGAAAACTAATGTTTTACTGCCCAAATCTTCTTTGTCTTCGTTGATATGTTCTCACTGCACGCCACAAATCGATTTTTCGGAACAAAGGCCAATGAGCATCAACAAAGTAATATTCAGAGTAAGCAGATTGCCATAAAAGGAATCCAGAGAGTCTTTCTTCACCTGAAGTTCTGATAATTAAATCAGGATCTGGAACATCATCAGTGTATAAATGATTGCTTATTAATTCTTCATCCACCTCATCTAAATTGATATGACCACTTTTTGCTTTCTTCAGAATTTGCTTTAAAGCATCAACTATCTCAGCTCTTCCACCATAAGCCATACATACGTTCAAACGATAGTTGGAGAATTTTTCTGTTATTTTTTCAGTTTCTCTAATTTCCTTTTGAACTTCTTCAGGTAATAGATCCAATCTTCCAAGAATTTTTACTTGTACTTGGTTTTTGATTATACGCTTATCGTCTCTCAATCTTTGCAAATACATTGCAGCTAGATTCATAATTGTCTTAATTTGATCTTTTGGACGAGAGAAATTTTCTGTAGAAAAAACCCAGCAAGTTACAACCTTAACACCAAGTTCCCAGCACCAACCTAAAACTTCTTCGAGTTTTTTTGCACCTAGTTTGTATCCATCTTCATAACCTAAACCTAGTTTTTCACTTGCTCTTCTATTTCCATCTAGAATAACTCCTATATGTTTTGGAATAGGTTGATTTTTTATCTCTAATGAAAGCTTCTTTTCATAGATACGATATACAAGACCAGGCACTAACCATTGCATTTGATTACCTCAAAGATTTCTAATTGCTTATTTTTGTAATTTCAATAGAAGTTTTAAGTTTAAGTTTATTAATACTTGTTTTTATGATTTATATAATATTTTTAAGAAAGAAGAACTGCTGATATATTCAAATCGGAATTATTCTTTCCCATTTTAAGCTAAGAATAGTAAAAAATATTTAAAGAAGTAAAACTCTTAGTTCTTTGAAAGATGTCTGAAAGAGTTATGAAAATACTTAGAAGGCAAACAAAAAGAATCTTTTGCCTAATTGATGGAATAATATTGGAACACATTTCTCCTGCAAACATTGAGCATCTATTAGAACAGATAAAACAACTAGGGAGCATAAGAAAATCTATTGTATTCTTCGATAATCAGTTGGCTCCTGAAATTTATGAGATGTACTTAAGTAGAGGATTTTCTCCAAAAATAGTTCCTTCAGATAAGGATGTTTACATAACACTTGAAAGTCTTGATATTGCGAATTCACAACAAGCAGATATTATTTGCATAGGTGCAAAGGATGATTCTTTACTTCCTGTTGTTATAAAATTAAGGGAAACAACTGATATCATGCTTATTAATCCAACAAAAACAACAGCAAAACGCTATTTACCTTATTCAGATTATATTATATCACTTGATGAGTTGTAAAAGCAGTACCAGTAGACGCTTTTTCCGTAAATGGTTTTCATCAAGGATCTAAATCATTCCCTTCTCTACAAGCAATCTAAATTCATCTAGTGAGAGATTTTTTCCCTTTTCATATTTCTCGTATGCTTTCTTGGTATTTTCCTCTAGATTTGCTTGTTTTCTTTCTTGTATCTCCGCTCTGATTTTTTGTTTGCTTTCCCTCAATTCACCTTTCAATTCACTTTTTTCTGCTACTTTCGATAAGAAATCACGGTGAAAAGTATCAGATTGTTTTTTGAAATTCAAGAAATTTTTATGGTGATCGTTTGCTTGCTTTCTTAACCCATTTATTTGGTGGTAGTTTTGATTCATAAGATTATGGTAAAT
>JAGLTB010000184.1 GCA_023270155.1 Candidatus Heimdallarchaeota archaeon
TTTCTATTCATTATAGCTAATTTCTGTTATCAAGCGGGGAGAATGTTTTATGATGCTCAAATTCCATTTATAGCAGAAACGGAAAAGAGGGGGATAATCCAAGCAATTGGAGGATCAATGGCATCTATGGGTGCAGTAATAGCTATTGGGTTAGGTTTAATTATAAATTCTGATGCGAGAAACTGGGGTAAATCTACACAAGTGAATACTGGAATCTGGGAAATAGCAGGAACGGAAATAGACTCTGCTCTGATAAATTATACAGCTCTCCGATGGCTATTTCTTGCATCTGCAGCTGTTATCGTTTTATTAAGTATTCCTTATCTATTTCATAAAGAAACACAAACACCTCCATCGGAAACCATTACTAAGAAGGAGTATGTTACAAAAGCTGCTATTTCCTTTAAAACATCGCTAAAAACCATAGTAAAAGATCGAAACTCATGGTTGTTTTTTCTATCATGGTTTTTTATTACTGATGCTGCTAATACTACTATACTTTACATGGTACCGGTTATAGAAGCTATGGGAGGAGAAGGTGTAAACACCTATATGATTATACTAACAGGAATATTGATCGGAACTGTATTTGGCATTATTACTGGCTTACTCTTGAATAAATGGGGACCTAAGAAACTCTATTTAATTGTAGGTGCGGCATGGTTTATTGCAATAATTATTTTCATACTGACTGGTATATTACCAGTGGGAATAATATGGTTAGGGGCACTTTTCATTGGACTTGGTTTCGGTGGTATATGGATTGTAGGAAGACAGTTTATCATGATATTAGCACCACCTTCCAAACTAGCACAATACGGTGGATTCCAAAAAATCGCCGGAAGAGTAAGTGCGATTGTTTCTCCTTTGTTATTTGGATTGATGATTTACATATCAAGAGGATTAGATATGCAGAATGCGATGAGAGTTGCACTTGGGAGTCTTCTTGTACTTTTCTCTGCTGGTATTCTTACTACATCATACATTAAAGACCCATTTAGAAGATATCTGAGTGGAGAACGAGCTCCTTACACTGGTATTTATGAAGAAGAAGAAGAAAAATGACAATAAGATATTTTCTTATTGTTTTTTTACTGTTGTTGGCAAAAACATTTATCTTTTACTAGATATTGGTATACGCAATGAAAGCTTTATACTTAGGACGTTTTAATCCTCCACATAAAGGACACATACATGCAATTGAATATATTTTGAATCAACCAGATATAGATGAAATCATTATTCTTATTGGTAGTGGAGAAAAAGCATATTCCTTAAAGAATCCCTTTACTGGAGGAGAAAGATTAGAAATGGTAACAGCTATTGTTAGAAAAAACTTCAACATTAAGCAGTTTTACATTTCCGCAATTCCTGATATAAACAGAAATACAATATGGCCTGCGAATGTTATAGATTTAGTTCCATCTTTTGAAGTAATTTTTACAAATAATCCTCTTGTTCAACAGTTATTCGTTGACCTAGGAAACAAAGAAGTTAGGGAAATTCCACTTGTAAAAAGGGAACAATATAGCGGGAAAGAGATTCGAGAGAGTATGGCTAAGGGTGAGAATTGGGAATCTTCAATACCTGAAGAAATTCTACCATTAATCAAAAAATGTAAGGGACTAGAGAGAATTCAAGCCGTTGGTAAAACTGATGAGATAGAGGAAATAGAACATAACAAAGTTTAGAGCATAAAAAAAGGAAAAAGGAAATAGAAGATCCTTCAGAATTATTTATTTTTCAGACTGCTTTGATTCCACTTATTTCTTGTTTTAACTCACCGTTATTCAAGATTAAGACTACTGATATTATAATATAGAATAGACCAGCAATACTTGCAAAGAAAATAGACAAAGGAAGGATGCTAGCAAGACCAAGTGGATTGAAGAAATTCAAACCCATGAGAGTATAGGATACTAGAAAAAGAATCCCTAAGACTAAGAAACTTATATTTAATTTCTGAATATATACATGGTTTATCAATTTCTTAAATAGTTTCCAAGAGATAAAGTAGAGCGAAAAAGTTGCTAGCCCATTCAGAATTGTCAATACACCCATTACTATGGCAAGCCAGTTTGCTTCAGTGAGATGAAGTACTAATAGAGTTGCTATAGTTATCAAAAGTACTAAAAATATCATCAAACTAGCAATAATAGAAATAATTGAGATTGCTGAAGAATCATCAATATCGCTTCGAGATTTCAGATTCTGCATTCCTAGAATATAAAAAACTAAAAATGCTATATTCAGTACGGCACCTATTACTAAGATTGTTTGCAATTCTTTGTAAACAGAACCAAAAGCTAAATCTCCATAGAACAATACATAGAGGAAAATCATACTAATCAATGCTGCTATAACAACACTACCTAGATTTATGAAACCTGCAATAGAAAATGAATTTTCTTGAATTTTACTTTTTGAGTACATCAAAAGAAAATAAAAGAAGAGATTATAAACCCTTTGAGGTGATTTTTACTAATAATCCACTAGTTCAACAACTTTTTACAAATTTAAGTGACAAAGAAATAAGATAGATTCCCCTTGTAGAAAGAGAGAAGTTAAGTGGGAAGATTATTAGAGAGAAAATGACAAAAGGGAAAAGTTGGAAAGAATTTCTTCCAGAAGTTATTTTACTTCTAGTTGAGAAAAATAATGGTGTAGAAAGAATACAAGAACTTGCAAAAACAGATGATAATAGAGAAAGAGAATAATTTTTTATACAGGAGAATTTATTTCTTTGCATGGATATAGATGAAGCGATTAGAACGAGAAGATCTATAAGGAAATTTAAAGATAAACAAGTAACAAAAGGTCAAATTTTGGATATTTTGGATGCAGGAAATAGAGCCCCTTCAGCAAAAAACATAGTCCAATGGAGATTCCACATCTTTCAAGGAGAAGCGAAAAAAAGATTAGTGAAAGTTTGTAGAGAAGCAATTGAAAAAATACCAAAGATTCCTTTGATGGCTTCTACTCGCAACTCATATAATATTATGGAGCAAGCACCTGTAGTTATTTTAGTTCTACAAACTTGTGAGTGGGGAGGAATTAGTCCAGAGATTCAATCAGTGTCTGCAGCTATTCAAAACATGCTCCTAAAAGCACATAGTATGGGATTGGGAACAGTGTGGATCAACGATGTTTTGTTTGTAGAACCAGCAATCATGGAAATTCTCAATTCTGAAAAACTTGGAACCGAAAATAAAACAGCCCTGCTTGAATCTACTAAAAAATTAGGTATCGAGATTGGTTTTTCCGGACCATTAATAGCTGCAATTGCCTTAGGTTATCCTGATGAAGATCCTAAAAGAGAACCAAGATTCAATATAGATGAATTGACAACTTGGTATGAAAAAATAGAATAGGAGAAGTTAGCTAGACCAATT
>JAGLTB010000185.1 GCA_023270155.1 Candidatus Heimdallarchaeota archaeon
TTGTGGTAATAGCAAATAGTGCAAATAAATGGCAGATTCTCTTCCCTGTTTCTACAGGATGTTTATCTCCTGTAATTGGAGGTTTTATCCTAGGATTCACTGTCTATGATGATTTGAAAGATTGGGCAATACTAACATCAATCTTCTCCCTGATTGTTGCTCTGCTCAATTTAGCTGTTATGAAAGGAACAGATATTTTTAGTTTCTTACCTTATGCTCCTGCGTTAGTGCTTGCATTTGGATTTGTTTGCTCATTAATGGGATATGGCTTGAGTATACCACTTAGAAAAAAAGTGTAGATAGAGAAGAATTTCTCTAAATTTCTTTACTCAAAGTTTCAAAAGAACCAATTTTCTCGAAACCAATTGCTTCTACATCTTTTCCTTCTTGAACATCTACAGGATTTTCAGGATTAAGGAATACATTTACTTTTTCGAATCCATTCTCCTTGCATTTTTTCACTAAATCAGCTGTAATATGCTTCTTGTGTTCAGGATTATCACTGCAAAGCAATCTAATATTAACAAATTCTGGATGTTGACCTTTAGTTGCACATCCATACCCAACAACTTTGCCATCCTTTCTGAGTACTCTATTTGCAACAACGTCTTCGTTTTCAGCATAGTTATTGACAGCATTTTGGATATTCTCTGTAGTTATTTCTGTATAGAGGTCACCTAGCATTTTTACAACTTGTTCAGCTTCAGTTCCTTTGTCAAAGTCTCCAGCTTCTGAATCAGTTTTATATTCTTTAAAGTTGGAAAAATTAAATTCGTAAATATTTACTCCATCTTGAATTAATTCAAATCCCTTCTTCTTAGCAAGATCATAGTATTGACCTTCAGAAACTGTTTGCCCAGTTTCTATTCTCTTAACATCCTTTGTTTTGAGAACTTCTACCAAATGATTATAAAGTAAATCATATGCTTTTTCGTGACCAGGAAGATAAAACGCAAGACGTGATTGAGCGATTTTGATTTTTTCTTCTTCTACTTCTCTTACTCGAGCTCCGATATAACCAACTAATTCATCTCCTTTGAAGCAGTATAACCTGGTTTCAGGGTCGAAATCCTCTCTTGAATAAGCCTGTTTAACCTGTTCTACAGAAGATTGTCTATAGGTAAATGTTCTTTCGGCTAACATCATACCGATTTTGACTTGATTTTCTATATATGACTCATCATATTTTCTAATCTCATATTCTGTCATAAAATATGGCAAAGAATAGACACTTATATTCTTTATCTGATTAAATAAATGAGAAAACACACTGTTATCTGGAATTAGTTTTGATTACTGTTTTCTTTTTCCTTCTTTGGACTATAAAAATTACCAACAGAAAAATGGGCAATGTGACTATAGAGAAATCAGTTTCGTGAATCTTTTCCAAATTATTGTCTAGAGGATAAGGATCTTTAGAATTTGCAGAACCAGTAATGTTATACTTTCCCTCACCCTCATAATCTGACCAGTAGTTTCCTTCCTTTGTAAGTGGATCAAACCATGTGTTATTTTTCCCACTATCGAGTACTTGAGAAATACCTTCGAAATTATTTCCTATGAAAGTATTATGATGGATAATATTATCATCCGAATATTTACGCATATAAATCCCATATCTAGTATTATTTTCAATTATATTGTATGCAATAGTGCAGTTTGACGAATCTGCAACGAAAATTCCAAAAGTGTTTAAAAATATCCAATTCCTTTCTATAATTGTTCTATTTGAATTAAAAAATACTATTCCTTCAGCTCCATAATTCTTGGTGATTGATTTGCATGTATTATTCCTGATCACAGTTTTTTTACACGAAGATAAAAGGATTGAATCGCATCTATTCTCGCTCCAAAAAAGATTGTCTTCAATAACTATGTTTTTTGAATATTTAACGGAAATACCATATCTATTGCAATCTAGTACTTGACAGTTCTGGATTGTTACATATTCACAATTAATCAAATAAAATGCTGTATAGACTCTGCTTATATCCAGGTTTTTTATCAAAATAGATATACAATTAATCAAAAACAATTGTCCGAATTCTTCATTGCTAATGACTACCTCACCGATATTAGTGAAAAACCCAACGGGTTTATTGTTAACATAATTTCCTCTCATTTTCAACTTATCCAATCCTTTGGAATAACCTACAACAAAACCATCTTCTATGAGGTTGTTGTATTCCAAAGTGATATTCTTCAAAGAAAAAGTAGTTATACCGCCACCTTCGTTTCTTATGCACGTATTATTTGTTATATTGATATCTTCCAATCCAGAAGAAAGGTAAATTCCTACCTCAGAATTTTGTTTACAAAAATTCTCTTTGACAAGTAGATTATTACTCTCTTTTAATTCAATCCCACGAAGACTATTTTTTGTACAATTATTTCTCTGAAAGCTAATTCTTTCTGAATTGATTACATAAATACCCTTGCGATTATCAAAACAGAAATTATCTCTTATGCTTGAATTTGAAAGGTCAGAGAGAACTAGTCCACAAGAAAAATTATCGAGACAGTCGTTTTCAAAAATTGAACAGTTAATTGAATCATAAACTCTTATGCCGTATGTAGCTGAAAAAATAGTATTGTTTCTCAGTATAAGATTCGTTGATTTGTCGATATTTATTCCAGATTGCTCTGGATTGTAGCAGTAGTTATTTTCAATCAAGATGTTGTCAGAAATCTTGCTATGTATTGAAATGCCATAGAAACCTTCTGAAATATAACAATTTTTGATAATATATATTTTTGAAGTGTTTCTTATAGATATTCCAGAACCTCCATCATCCTCAATTCCAAGAATATGATAGTCTTCTATTAGATATGGATTCGAAGGTGTTCCATTTCCAGGGAATCCGTAAATAAGAAAATCATCATCATTTTTGATAATGATAGGATCGTGAGAAGTAAATCCGGAAAAATCTGACTGGACAAGAGATGATTCTATCTGAAGGAAATTTTGCGTAGAAATATGTAAAAATAGTGTAATTATAACCAATAAAATAATGTGTTTTCTCTTGATTCTTCTAAGTACTACAGACAATCCAAATCCAGAGAAGTAAGGCATGAGAACTTATATAGTTTATTCCAAACTTATTCTACTATTAAAGGAGATAGTTGATTATTGCATACTTCTTCATTATTTCTTTCTTCTTCTTTGTTTCTTCTCGTTGATGATGGATATCCCAAACATGAATTTCAGTTATTTCGTCATGATTTAGATAGGAGATTTTTGCTCGTTTGATATTGTTCTTCTCATCTATGATAATTTTTCCTTCTTCCTCCAGTTCCTTCACCAGTAAATAAATCTGCAAAAAATGACTAAGAAGATGATGGGCATGCCATAATTCCTTATAGAGTTCATTGATATTAACCACATCTCTCTCTTTAAGCAATCTTTCAAGATTTTTCTCTAAATTCTTCTTTGCTAATATTCTTGTTTCGTTAGTATCCCCCCAAAGTAAAGGAACCATAATACTTTCAGTAATCAGAGACAAACGAACCTATTAAAGAACAAAAGAAAGAAATTGACAGCTGAAACTGAGAGTATTCATTGACTTGTTGAAACTGAAACATGACTCTTTTGAAACATTTTTCTTCCTATTTAAACCCCACAAGAAATTTATTGACGTAAACTGCAAAAAAACTGCAATTTTTCTCAGTAGTTTCTTAAAAGGTGGTACCTTGTTGTTACTTGAAGACATGGCAAGGTGTATCCATAGATGGCAACCGAATCAGTGGCTGTAAAAACTGAGGAGAAATTGGGGACATACATATCTCCCCATGATCTCTCTCAAATTCTTTCCCCTGGGTTACGCAAGGCAAGTATAGTTAAAAGTTATTTTGTTGACGCTGAGGAAGAACGTTTCAACAAGATAATGGATTTCGCTACAAAGGTTGCAAACTGCTTCTTAGAGTTCTATCCCGATAAGATCGTTTCTGGAGTTCTTATCCAATTTCAGAGATTTCTACCTGATCTTCTAAATGACTATGACAGTCGCTACTTTACCAAGAATCATATTGCTATCCACTATCTAGCACTTCTCGATTATCGCTTATCACTCGTGTGTAGCAAGCTTTCTCCCAAACATATCGAATATGTGAGGGAAATGCTTGATGTCAGAAAAACTAAGATTTTCAGTTTCTTTTCCGTGAAGAAGACTCAAAGCGATCTTCTTGCTGCTGGATACATCCAACGTAAGCATAAGAACATCTACAGTCCAATGCTAAAGGATAGAGTTTCTCAACTAGTAAATGATCTCGCACTCCTCTTCCCTAAATTCGAAGAGGATTTAGATCTTTTACAAGATAAAGCTTTCTTCTTAATAGACGAACGAATAGTTCCTCGTATAGACATAGAATTAGCTGCATTAGTTATGGTGTCCTCTTTACTTCCTTTTTTCATCGCTGACAGAAGTGTTACTAACACTGTTTGGATTGTTGTAAAAGATGAATTTAACATCGAATTAGATTTTCTGAAGAGGAAAGTTTATCGTTATAGGACTTTAATTCGCAAGAAAAATATTGACGGTCTTCTGGGTTTGGGTAAAATGGAAGAGAGTGCAAATAATGCCAATACCTCCAATATTAACAAATATGTATGAAGCTTTAGTAGGAATATTCAATGGAACTGTAAAATTAACAATACTTGTTGTTTTTACTTTATTCTTGTCCAAATTCTTATGGGATCTACTCACAGATATGCTCTTTAAAAATATCAAGAAATACCTTAATCTACTAGCTTTTCCTGGTGCTTTCTTTCATCAACTCTTCCATTCTCTAGCAATTAAGATGCTAGGTTACCAAGTTAAAGTAAATTTTCACATGAGTTTTGCTCTGCGGGATGTTGCTTCCCAAAGTCTATCAGGAGAACTCAAAAATAGTTTTCATGCATTTATTATAGGGATTGCTCCACTCTGTAATTTTGTTTTTGCTGCACTATTAATTAACTTCCATGGAGATTTCAAAGATTTCTTTCTTTCAGTAGACTTTATCTATGGACAGTGGATGATTGCTTACTTAATCTTCTGTCTAATCTATTTCGGAATGCCAGATTTTTCTGACTTGATGCTTCCTTTCACAACCTTAACAGCTCGACATGCAGAACTAGTTTTTCTCTTTATTGTAGGAGTATTCTGTCTAGTTGTAGCTATTGGTTACTGGGGATGGTTGATTCCCTTCATCAATTTCATTCTTTATTGTATTGTATTAATTTACTTAGCTAAGAAGCAATTTTTCGAAAAACGAGCTCCACCAATTGCAAAAGGTTTTGATGTCTACGATGCTGAAAAAACAAAATCAGAACAATGATACTCAAGTACAAAGATTTTTATCTTCAAAAACTATCTTTTTCACTATTAATCGAACAAAAGTAGAGGTGTTAGATCATTAAGCTACCAATATCCTTTGAAGCAGCTGTTACCTCCTCTAATAGGATAACTATTCCGACTTGGATAACTTATGTTGAAGGAGGAGATGAAATTGAAGGCTATGTTCAGATTATTGGCAAAGAAATCACCTTCCCGTTTACTAAGAAAGTTTCCAATACTAGACACATTACTGTAGGTTTTGTAAGGAGTTCTCTTCCTGATAAACAACTTCCCCCTCGATTGCAGATTACATTAGAGAGAGTAAACAAAGTCATCTCTGAGGGTTTGAACTTCAATCTTATAAGCTACCAATCTGAGAATGGAGATTATATTATGAACTTCTCTACCGTAAAACCGGAACCATCTATTCAATTTCGTTTAGATACTTTTACTTCAGATTTTATTCAAGATTATTTCAAACGAAGGATAGAAAAAGTGAATCAGTTCCTAGATCCTTTTTATGATGATGAAGAAAAACGATGGATAATACCTATCTACATCCCAATACCAGATGAAATGGGTGCTACTATTCCCTTTGTGGTCTACTTTGTTCTTTCACAGAACTATTATCAAAAATACTTGGACATGAAAGAGAAGGTTGGAAAACTCATTCTACGACTAAGTAACTGGGCTTTTGACATTGGTGATTTTAATAAAGAAACCCTTTCCAAACTATCCTCTCAGCTCCAAGATATCTTAGAAAAGAATATCGAACCAGAGTATTATGAAATGAAAGCTATACTTGGAATGCCTGATCCGGAAAGAGAGATGCTTTTAGTAACTCTTAAGGAACATAGAAGTGGAGGAATTTCACTAGACCTACTAACAGAACAACTCCAAAAGACAAAACAATCTGTTTTACAAACGGTTGATAGTTTAGTAAAACAAGGAATTTTACGAAAACAAGAAGAAGATGATCAGACAATAGTCGACACTTTATGGGTTGTTTAAGGAATTATTTCAGTTGTATTATTATAAGTTGGGTAATCAAAATCTTCTCTATTAATAATTCCTAATTGAATTAGCTTTCTAACATCTCCTTCAATTCTTCGGAGATCATTTACTAAGTGTTTAACAGTTTTACATACTAAACTGAATCCTTCTTCACCCCAGAGTTTGTAGAGATTTGCGAATAAACATCTTCCTCCACAAAGATCAAATACTTCACAGTCAGGACAGGGATTCTTTACTTTGACAGAATTTTCTAAGCTCTCTGGAGTTGAGTTGTGAATATCTCCCATTACTGTTTCCTCATACTCAGGAGGTAAAGGACAAAAAGTAATTTTTGAGTCGGTTCTAATAGCAAAACTTGTTAACCCAGCTTCACAGGGTAAACTAGTTTTGGTGTTGTTGAGAATGTGTCTAAAGATACCAAGAAAAGGTACTAGACCTTTCACTTCACCCTTCTTCATTTCTTCTAACCAATAATCAACGAGGTCTGATATTCTTTGATTATATTTGTCGATCCATTCAGGAAAATTTTTCCATCTAACATCCATACTCTCATCCCATTGACAATCAATCTGCCAATGCACATTGTCAAATGACAAATTTGAATCGTTTAACAAATGGAGAACATTATCAAAAATATTTGAATCTTCAGAAATTGCCATTCTAGCAATTAAATCCCCTTCAAACCCTCTAGCTCTGATATCTTTAATATTATTAGCAACTCTATCATAGATTCCCTCCCCTCTATTCAGGTCTGTTATCTCTTTGTCACCATCAAGAGAAACTAAAATTGAAGAGAATTTAGTAAGATAATCACTAGGAATTTTGCTAAGTAACAAACCATTAGTTTGAATTGTATAATGATCTGCTGGAATTTGAACGATTACATCTTGTATTAGCTGCCAATTTAATAATGGTTCCCCTCCGTAAAATGCAATTGAAGGAGAATCATCAGTAGCAAGAAATCTCTCAAGTTCTTCTACTTTCCAAACAGGCTCCAAAGGCAGATTTGGATGCGGTTCATTCATACAATATCTGCAAAATAAATTGCACTTCGTGCTTGTGATGATAAACCAATTCATACTCTTCACTAACTAGTGGTTATCGAATTCCTATTCAGGATTTAAAAATCCAGCTTTACTTACTCTATTTTTTTTCCTTAATTGGTTTGTAATTCCAATGGCCGTTTTCTTATTCTAAGGAGCTTCTGTAAGAAAGGTATCAAAGCAACTATGGTTCCTATTATACATAAACTTGTTAGTGATCCGTTGACTAAGCTTATAATTCTATATCTGAATCCAATAAAGAATCGGAGATAATTGAATATACTTAGAATAGCAAATACCCATCCGTAACCTAAAATTAAAAGCAGCACTTTTGAACTGAACATCTTATGGAGTATGTAAAAAACTAATGTTATAGCTACTCCAAGAATTGAGTATAAGAGTAGAGTAACTGGTACAATCATATCAATGAATCTATAATATAGCCCTATTAAATAAGGAATAGTTAACACTATGTAGCAAGCAAATAATATCGCAGAAATGTTAGCTTCTTTCTCTATTTCTTCTGAACTAGTACCTATGATGAATATAACTGTAGCTAGTAACGTTAATCCTGCTAGAACAATGTATGCTGATGATATTGCTAGATTACTATATGGTAACGGTTTAATCATATTTATGACATTTACAATGAAGTTAAAAGACAAACACAAAATGATTGTAATGATTAGTCCAGAGAGAATATTCTTGTGTGGTAGTAAAAGCTTTAAACTTGTCTCTTTTTTTGTTTTAAATCGTTCATGGATATACATCCAGAAAAGAACATCAAGAGCTATCATTGCAACTCCTGCAAGAGGAATATAGAGGAAAATGATAATGAAAGGACATACCAAAAAACCGAGTAGAAGAAGTACAGCAGTAAGTGCAATATATGAAATCGATAGGACTTTTATCCAAGATTTAATTGTGGATATTCTTGTTTTTGGAATTACAATTCCATCTCCTTCAATAGTCATAATAGCTTCATTAAATCAGATTTCTAAATAAAAGTTTCTGAAAAAAGTAGTGAAAAAAAAATTTATGGAAAATTCTACTATTTAGTTTCGATTTATTTTACTCATTAGGTATATTCTTACTCTGAGAATTGCTTACAAGTAATTTTGTTGCAAATAGAACAAATGTAGTAACCATTACAAGCATACAAGACGCTATTACAATAGATGATGTTTGAATCATTCTTAATAGTACAGGATTAGTATAAAAGAGATTTATAGTTGCTTCAAATGAATAATAATTTGTAAATCCAAACCAGTTGATGATTTGGAATGGAATAAATATCCAAGCATATATTAGCATAAGTGGTAAAATTCTTGTTTTTCTCATCCCTTGAAAAACAAAATATACTAGAGTCAACCCAAGAGTTAACAAGGATCTTAAAGCTAAATTAAAGGGTAAATAAGGATAAACTTGAGATGCAAATTTACTAAGTATTTGTGGGCTTAATAGAATGGCATAGAAAATTAGTAGAAATCCTGCTACAATTGAATCTACTTGTACTTCTGAGAAATCAGTGCTTGTTATGAAAAGTGCAATTGCTAAAATAATAATCGCACAAATATATCCATAAAAGAAGTTATCAGGGAACAAATAAGATCCCACAGTTTTCATTATTGTTATTATGAAATCATAAATTAACAATAGAGCAAATAGAAAAATCAGAACAACAGTTAGGTTTGTCTTCTTACCTAAATATCTGACCGATTTAGCTTCCTTAAGTTTATTTTTTAGGAAAATATATCTGAAGATGAATACATCAAGAACAATAACTATCAAACTAACAACAGGTATCCATCCATAGAGGTGGATGTTCTGATTTACTAGGAAGCCTAAAGGTAGAAGAATTACTGAAAGAACAAATAGGCTAATTGCAAGGGAAATCATTGACAATTTTAGACGAGAAATTTTCTGCAATAATCCAGATTCTTCATATTTTTCAACATTCATGTGTGCATTATTTTGCACAAACGTTAATAAATATTTTCAATTAAAATGAAGATGAAGAAGGAGATTAAGAATACTATTGATCTGTTCCAAAGCGAAGTTAAAAGGATTGTTTTATATATCTGTGAGTTCGAATCTAGCTTGGGATACTTGATGAGTAATGGAAAATTCTGCACTTATTGTGGTGCAAAAAATGTAGAGAATAATCAGTTCTGTGAAAATTGTGGCCAATCATTTGATGATGTGAAAACAACTTCACCTCGTCAACAATCAACTTCACAATTTACTCCATATGGACAATCAAGCTCTCATGATTCTAGAACAAGTATGTCAGGAAGTTATGATGTATTACCAGGAGCTCAACAACCTCATACTCCTCAAAGGCAAGGTTTACCCACTGCAGTAAAGGTATTAATGATTTTATTCTTCTTTGGTTTACCTTTCATTTTCTTCCTAATTTTCTTCGTGTTCAGTGGATGGGTATTCGGGTTCTAAGTAAGAAATTTGACACTCTTATGCCTTTTCCTTACCTTTATCTAGATTGCCACCTACATACTATTTATAATAAGAAAATAACACTGTTTAGTTAACAATTGGGGTTAATATCGGGGTACTATCTAGCTTTATAGGCAAGCAGAAGTCTTAACGTTTGTCAGCGTTTTAGAGAACTCTCTTGTTGATAATGTAAGAGTGGATAATTTGAAAATACTAGTTACATCTAAATATGGGGAACTACTTTATCAGTACGATAGTTTTAGTGAAAGTCAGGTTCACGATAATGCTCTTGTTACTGGACTCATAAGTGCGATTGTTGCTCTATCTTCAGAAGTTGTCAGCTCGTTTCCAAGAGAAATAGAATTCGAAGGAAAGATACTTTATTTCTACACTGAAAACGAATTAATAGCTGCCTTATTAGTTGATATAGATAGTCCATTCAATGGAGATATTTTACCAATACTACTCGCTGAATTTCGAAGTGCTCAAGAAAGATATAACTTCAATTTATTTGAAGCTATTCGATTCGAAAAAGAAATTTCTTCCGGAATTAAATCCTCATTAGCTGAATATCTTTCCAACATTCAGAAAAACATGGTTTCTATTTACGAGAAGACCGATCTACATGATTATGACTCTGTCATCAAACTCAAGAATGTTGCCCGAGATATAGTGTTTGATGGACCAATGGATTTCCTCTCTTTTGATCTTATTACAAGATTAATTCCTGAAGGTCTTGATAAAATTCTTTATGCCCTAATTGTCGGATACCCAGTTGTTGTTACAGGGAATCGAAATATAGTAGAACCTATGATTCATTCCCTTCGTTTACTTTCTCCAACTCGTCTACTAAAAGTTAAACCTTGGATTTTCAAATATGAAACAGGATATGATATCGTTGGGACTAAAGATATTCAAAATCTTATGCCATCACCCAATCATATAATCGTGAATATAGATGAAGGAGTAGTTTTTGGAGGAAGAACTTCCACTTATTTCCAGGATATTTCAAAGCAATTAACAAATCTCAATGCTATGGAAGCTTATAGTTTACTCCGAACAGAACTTGATTGGATTTTCGAAGCATTGAAATCATTGTCTATTCGTGCTCATTCCAAGGATTCACTTCCATTAGAGAAACAGCTGATTCTGTTCGAGCTTTTGCAAAGAATTCAGGATTAAAATTCCTTTCACTTAATCCACAAAAACTTATAACCACCTATACTAATCCTATTTTGCATAATGAGTTCAGATAAGCCTAATTTATGGACCCAATGGAAGAACAGCATTAATTTCAGGAAACAATCCCTAGCTGGTAAACTAATTCTTATCTTTTCAGTATTGGTCATAGGCACAATAATTGTTATGAATTTCCTAACTCTCTCATTAGGTAGTTGGAAACCTCTCGGTCTTTATTCAATCTGGATTCTTTTTGGTTGGTTCTTTTTTGTTGTTTTAGTTTACATTACTGTAAAGCTAATCTCAATGTTAATGCATAAGAACCAAACTGAAAAACAAGAACATGTAAATCAACATTTATCAAATAAAAACGATTAGTCAAAGTGTAATGTGTATAAAATGATGATAAAAGTCCCCCAAGAGCATCCAAGATGGTACCTTATCCTAGTTATTGGATTCTTTGTTTCTTTAGTGGTCTGTATATTAATCCTAGCAGCTATTACTTCGGACATTTTCTTCTGGATAGTAGCTATTGCGATAGATTTAGTTGTAATTGCAATAGGAGTGCGAACCATTCTTAAAATGTTTAAACCTGTTATTGTCACAGAAAAAATGGGTGATGTTTTAGAATATCCAAAAGAAAGCGAAGCCAAAACTATAGACCAGAACTCAGAGGGTGCAATCAATGAATAAAACCAAATTAACTCAATCTTTCAAGATAAACTCTATATCATCAGTTATTATGATTGCAGTATTTTCAATAATCTTTCTTGTTTTTTTTGCGTTCAGAGGAAGAACCGGGGATTGGCCTCTTGAAATATGGGGTATAGTCACAATATTCATTTCAATGATTTACAGTTTTGCATATCAGATTCTAGGCGGATTTGCAACTGATATAGATGAAGTAAAATCCTAATCTACAATAAATATTTGTTTTAGTTTATTCGTTTGATGTTAATGAAAAATTTCTCTTTTTCCGCTTCTTGGACCTCTTTGGTTCTAAAACCTATTGAGTTCCAAAACCATTTAGCTAGTAGATTATCAACTAAGCTGTTCGCAAATACTTCTTTATATTTTCCTTCTGTTCTACAAAAATCAATTATAAACCGAATAAATTTCCTTCCTAAACCTATACGTCGATATTTGGGTTTTATGTAAAATTCTGCTATACTATAACTCTCTCCTGTATCCCTAAGTAGACAAATACCTGCAGCAATTTCTTTTCGAATGGCAATAAATGGAAACCTTTCTTGTTCTATCCAATAATCATCAAAGTATTGGGCGGAAGCAAATTTGCTAGAAGGAACTCTCTCATATTTATACATCTCCCTGCTGTACTCCATAAGTAACCGCTTAACTATTTCTTTCTCTTCCAGGGTTGCCAATCGAAATTCTTGGTCCATCTTGGAAAACAAAACTACAAACATTTTTACGTGTATCGGTTATGGAAAAATGCTATACTGGATGTTCTGAGAGTAATAAAGGAGTCTGACACAGATTTAAATATCATTTTCTGAATATCTCCTTGATGGTAACTACCGACAAAAAACGCCCAACTAAAGTTTTTGAGCGTTCGATTCCTTTGATACATGAATGCTTAGAAGAAAGAATCAGCATCACCATGCTACTGTCAACCTTAGGTTTAATGGAGAGAGGATTGATAAAAGAAGTTGAAGATCTCGATTCTTTTATGAAGAGAAGAGCAGAATTAAATCCAGATCGAACTCATGACGCAGAGAGAATTAAAGAGTTGATCACTCGCATTTATTTCTGAAGTTTTTTTGCTCTATCTAATAGTATTTTTGCTGCGAAAGCTGCTTCTTTTGGAGACATAAAAATGGGAGTCTTTTCTTCTTCTGCAATACCTTTAACATGCTCCAACAAGAACCCACTCATGAATATAGGGAAGATTGGCTTCTTTCTTCCGGTTTCATTCCAAGCTTTGATGACACCCAAAAAATGTTCATCAGGTTTCATTTCGAAAAAAGTAGGAATGACCGCACATGGGACAACTATGTCTATATCAGGATTTTCAAGCATTGCTTTTGTTACATTATAGTAAGCTTCTCCATTAGCTCCAGCTATCATATCCAATGGGTTAACTTTCTTTACAAGAGGAAGTAAAAATGGGTTGATTTTCTCTTTAAAATCTTCAGAGAATTCAACAATTTCTAGTCCAAATTCTTCTGCATTATCACTGAAAAGAACTGCACTTCCACCTGAGTTAGTTAAGATTCCAACTCTCTTTCCTTTAGGCAATGGTAGAAACGAGAATGCTTTGATTGCAGTAATATAATCCATTAAACCCTCGCATAAAGTTGCTCCTGATTGCTTAATTGCTGCTTTTAATGAAGTATAATCAGTAGCTATCGATCCAGTATGACTATTAGCACTCTTCATCCCCGCACTAGTTCTCCCACCTTTGAGAATAACCGTGGGTTTGATGCTTGCAACTTCCTTCATCTTGTTGTAAAAAGCTCTACCATCAATAACGCTCTCTAAATAAATACAAACAACTTCAGTAACATCATCATTTTTGAAATACTCTAAAAGATCAGTTAAATTCACATCAGCCATATTACCAAGATTAGCAAATTTGGAAAATCCTAAACCTTGCCACCACATCTCAAATAAACATGCAGCACCGAAACTACCGGATTGGGTGACTATACTTACGTTCCCCTTGATTGGAGTGAGAACAAATGAAGCATTTAATCCGATATCTAGATTCATAATCCCCACGCAATTGGGGCCGATAATTCTAGCTCCAGCTTCTTGTGCCTTGCTGACCATTTCTCTCTCTAATTTTTTTCCTTCTTCATTAATCTCTCCAAAACCAGCGGAAATAATAATGATTCTCTTAACTTTCTTTTCTACACACTGATCGATTATTACTGGAACAGCTTTTGCAGGAACAAGGAGTATTGCTAAATCAATTTCCTTTTCAATATCCAGTATCGAAGGATAACTCTTCAATCCTAAAATTGAATCAGATCTAGGATTAACAGGGAAAATTTCACTTTGTAGGTTTTTGCTTTCCAAGAGATTCATTGTAACAGCATTACCAAATTTCTTGGGATCTGCAGTAGCACCAATTACAGCAATAGTCTTTGGATTGAAGAACTGCTTAACCATTATTATCACTACAAAGTTTGACCTTTGTTTTTATGTGTTTCTTTATGCTGTTAAAAACTAATTATTGGTTAACTGTAACCTCTTTCCATTACATAAACCGAAGGATCCACTCCTAAAATCTGAAACACAATCCCTTCTAAAATTCCAAATTCCTTCATCCCTGCAATAACTTCACTAAGAACATCGATCTGTCTTCTCGCTTCCTCTTGACATTCATCTTTATCAATAATCATGGAGTAAATGTATTTGTCATCCGTTTTTACTATATACTTGTAGTCCCCTGCAACCATGTATTGCAACATTCCTGTCTTACCAAATAGTCTCTGACTAAAGCTTTCTATTGCTGCAAGGAAACCAGCAAGAAGTGTAGGATCTTCTTTAAGTCCAAGTTTATCAATTTCTAGAATAGGGAAACCTTCCAAATCTGCTAACATAAACATAAGCGGATCAACAGCTCTTTTTGCAGAAAGTTTTGAAGTGTTTTTCTTCAACCAATCCAGAGCATTGTCAATATTCTCTCCTGACTTCATACTAGTTTTGAAAAATTGGTAAGAAGCATTTTCCTTTTCAGCTAATTTGTATAACTCCATATGATTGATGATAGTTTCCAAATCTTCACTGTCTTCGAGATCAGTTTTATTGCACAAAAAAAGAATGAGAAATTCATCTGTAGAGTCTTTTTGATCTACGCTTTTCCAAAATTCTTCCTTAGCCTCATCAAAGCTACTGGGATCCGAAGAATCGATAACGAATACAATTCCAAACGCAAGTTTGACATAAGTTTCCCAAATTGCTTTTCGGTATGTTATGTGACCTCCTAGATCAAAGATATCAAACCTTGCATTTCCTACTTCAGCTGTTTCAAATTGAAGACCCATAGTAGCAGATGTTGGTTGAAATTCTCCAGTTAAAATCCGTTGAACAAAAGAGGTTTTACCAGCTTGGGTTAAACCTATAATTACTAGTGGTATACCCTTCTTATCGAATTTCAATTTTCTAGATTTTTCTTCTGTGCTCAACTTATGCCCATTCCATGTATAAATACTTATAACATTATTCTTTGTTTTGATTATAATAAACTAAATTATATTTATTATAAGGTTTTTCAAATAGAAATGATAAAAACTTAAACAATTTAAGATTTAGTCAGATGCTATTAGATGAGAAAAATGCATATTAAGGAGAAAAATTTTTTGACAATATCGTTGCAATAGATTTTTAAAAACTGATTTGAATCTGGTATTAAGTTTAAGGTGAAAATTATGGTAAAACGATTCTTAATAACAGGATCATATGGTCAGATTGGCCAAGCATTAATACCTGCAATGCTGGAAAAATATGGTAAAGAAAACGTTATAGCAACAGGTAGGAAAAAAAGAATCCCTCTATTCAAAGAGTTGGATGTTATTTATCATAGATTAGATATCAGAGATCAATATGGATTAAGATCATTACTTGTGGAATATGATGTTGATATTCTCATTCATAATGCTTCAGTTCTTTCAGCAACTGGAGAAAAGAATCCACAACTTGCACACTCAATCAATTTTGAAGGATTTTATAATGCTCTTGAAGCATCTAGAGAGCTAAATTTGGAGCAATTATTCGCTCCTTCATCTATAGCAGCTTTTGGTCCAACTACTCCATTAGAAAATACTCCCAATACAACAGTAATGGAGCCAACTTCTATTTATGGAATTTCCAAAGTTTATACAGAACTTATGGGGAATTACTACAACAAAAAGTATGAATTAGATTTCAGAAGTTTACGTTATCCTGGCGTTTTAAGTCCTGAGGAGCCCGGAGGTGGAACAACTGATTACGCTATCTGGATCTTCTATGAAGCTCTCAAAAATAAGAAATACACTTGTTTTCTTGGATCCGATGTAAAGTTGCCAATGATGTTAATGAGTGACTGTCTCAAATCTACTTTTGATTTGATAGAAGCTCCTAATGACAAACTCAAACATCGTGCTTTCAATGTTACTGCTATGAGCTTCACACCTGACGAATTAGCAGCAGAAATCAAGAAGTACATCCCTGAATTCGAGATTACATATGAACCTGATTTCAGAGATGGGATTGCTAGAACCTGGCCACAATCTTTAGATGATTCAGTTGCTCGAGAAGAGTGGGGCTGGCAACCGGAATTCGAATTCGAAGATATGGTAAAAGTTATGTTAGATGGGATTAGTAAAAGATTAGGAATAACATACTAATCTCTTTTTCTTTTATTTCAACATATCTTTTTTATAATAGTATTCCTTAGCTTTTGATTGAATGTTAAGTTCCAGGAGTAAGTCACTTCTTCAAGGATTTATCTTTTCGATAATTGTTTCAATAGTCCTAGTTACTTTGGTACCTATTTCTTCTATTTTTCCTCAGAATAGCTGCCAAGTTGAAGATAATAGTTATGATTCTTTTTTACATTATAATCAAACATTTTCAGATAATTTATTTTCTTCAAGTAATTTATCAAGTTTCACTAATGACTCACTCCAATTAACATTACATGATCCTATCGTAATAACTTCTAATGATGATTTTCTTACTTATGATTTTCCTGGTAATGGAACTGAATTAGAACCTTACAGAATTGAAAATCTTGAAATTACTGCAGAAAGTTATAATGGTATTTTTATTAGAAACATTGAAAGATACTTAATTATTCAAAACTGTGTAATAGAAGCGGAAATCCATGGAATAGATATCAATTCTATTTCTTCTGGATATGTTTTAGTTCAAAATAATATCTGCCATAAGAGCTATGCAGGAATTGTAATATCTGGCAGTTCTAACTTATCAATTGAAAGCAATTCTTGTTCGTACAATAATTATTCAGGAATAGCAGTAGGAAGTAGTTCTGAAATTACTGTCAAAAATAACACTTGTTTCAGCAATGAGATAGGTATGAGAATATACTCTTCAGAGAGTTGTATATTTACAAATAACTTAGTTTACAACAATCTGATAGGTTTTCAATTTCAAAAAATAAAACTAACAACAATTAGCAATAATCGTTTCTATAATGATGGTATAACATTTCCTTACAAAAAATATGGTAGTGAGTATGATTATTCTCAGAATATCTTCGAAAATAATACTGTTAATGATCTTCCTTTTGTTTACTTCTATGAAATATCTGACCAGACAATTTCTCAAACATATGGTCAAATTGTTCTCTATAGATGCAACAAAATAGAGATTAGATCAATTTCAATCTCCAAAACATATAGAGGAATAGCTCTTATTGAATGCTCAAACTTCAAATTAACTAATATTTCAACTTCGAATTCAAATACCGGAGTATATTGCATTGATAGCTTAAATATAGAAGTGAATAATGTGACTTTTTATTATAATTCACAAGGAATTCATTTTTCAAATACATCTTATTCTAAAATATATCAAAATCTCTTTGTCAATAATTTGGGATATGGTGCATCATTTAATTATCGTTCATCTGAGAATAAGATTTACTTGAATAATTTTGAATCCAATTCTTTGACTTCCTATGGACCTCAAGCAAGAGATGATGGAGAAAATAACGAGTGGTACTCTAGAGAAAATAAACAGGGGAATTACTGGTCTGATCTTACCTCAGAAATGTGTTATTATGAGATAGATGGATACGCTAATTCTTATGATTACTACCCACTAAATAGAGTTGAAAGATGTCCTGACTTTTTTGTTCGTAAGAAAATGAGGATCAGTTTATATTCAATTTTCATTCCAACCTTAATTGTTCTTTTCATCAAATACCTTAACACACCTTCAAGAAGAAACCGATTTTAGGTTTAAAAATAGAAACAATAACTTTCTAAGACGGTTTTTTCAGTCCTTTGTAAAGGTTTATGTTTTAATGCAAATTTTAAATAAAGAAAAAAATGGTGATTTTAATCACCTTCTAAAGTTGTTATACCGATTTATTCTTCTTTAGTTGCAATATCAGTGCTATCGTGAATCCGATTGCAATCATTAGATATGATAGTGTGTTAAACCAATTCCAGTTATGAACCTCGGTGAAGACAAACTGGATGTAGAGCATTATAGGGATTCCTCCCCAGCTGAAAACGAGCATGGTGATCAATGGGATTTTAGCTTCAGACCAAGTTTTTGCTGTAAAGAATACTAGGAAAGACATCACAGCGAAGCTGAAAACTGCTCCTGCGAAAATTCGTGGCATTGCTGGATCATCGAAAGGCCATTGTTGAACTCCTCTAAAGAACCATTCCCATAAGAAGATGAATGCAATGGTAAAAGTAAGAGGAACAAATCCACCAACTAGAAACATATATTTAGTAAATTTATGAATTTCTTGAGTCAATATTAACACCTTTTTGATTCTATTTATAGAATCATGAAAAATTAAATTGATACTATAAAAATATTATTCCGGAAAAATAACGAACCTTTAAATAAATGCTAAAGAATCAGGAAAGATATTTAATATCTAAAATGAGGTAAATCTCTTGACAAGCCAATCCAATGAAGAATACATTATAGAGCAGTTTACCATTGAGAAAGAGAAATTTGACGAATTTTCTAAATTAATCACTCAAGCATTCTTAAGTGATGAATTCGCTTCAACAGAGGGTGCAACTGTTGCTTTTTCAGAAGATACTTTTAACATAATGTATGGAGCTCCTTCTATCGACAAGGATCTTTTCATCAGAGCTATCCATAAACCATCAGGGAAGTTGGTGGGCTTCTTAGGTTCAATTCCTCGAAATCTTTCTGTTCAGGGGAAGGTATACAAATTTGCTATTCCATCTTGGTTATGTGTTCACTCTGATCATCAGCGAAAAGGTTTAGCTAAGAGAATGGGTACGAAATTATGGGAAATCGGTCTTACTTCTGATTATGATGGAGCATTTTCTTTTCATGAACCTGCGCATCATGGAATAGATGTTTCCACCTCTGTTTCTCGTGATATGAAAATCCCCTTTCAAAGAGTGTTCACCCTTACTCAATTCGTCATCAAAGCTTTTGATGTAAACAAAGTTGCTACTGTTGTTAAGCTAAGATGGTATGAAAAGCTAGTTTTCAAATTCTTTCAGAAATTTAAAACCATAGACTCAGAGAGAATAAGAAATCACCAAAAGAAAGACATACCAGATATGTTTGAAATAATTCAAGAACAAGTAGAACGAAATCAATTATCTATAGTACCAGAACTTGAGGATTTCAAATGGATGCTAAATAATCCCCATGTTAACTGTGTTGTTCATGAAGATGTCAATGGAAAAGTTCAAGGTTTCATGTTAGCTTGGAAATTTATACTTGCAGGCTTTGGAAATACAGTTCCCTTTGGATGGTTGGATATGGTCCATATACATAGACTGAATGTAAAGGAAGCAAGTAATCTAGCAAACTATTTATGTCAAACATCAAAAGAACGAGGATGGTTGGGTTTGCAAACACCTTATCTTCCTTATTTCGATATGAAACCTCTGAAAAAAGCAAAATTCTTCTTCTTTGGTAAGAAAATAAATATGGATCTTTTCAATTTAAAGAATGTACCAATACCTGAAGAAATTGAATCATTTTACTTTGATTGGAGATAAGCCTAAAATATGCTTGAATCCATCTTATTACCTTTTTAATGTTTTCTCCGAGTTTATAAAGCAATTTACATGATTTAGGGTTAGCGTATATCGCTAACTAAAGATTTGATAAAAAT
>JAGLTB010000186.1 GCA_023270155.1 Candidatus Heimdallarchaeota archaeon
GAAATAGAGACAAAACTTTCCAACAGTACTTACATCACCAGAGAAGAATAAGATATAGATAGAAACGGGAAGTATTAAAAGGCAGATTGCTGCTAGTGGTAACCCAAGAAATAGATATAACATTTCATTCCAGGCGAATAAAAAAACATCGCTTTGTTTCCCACTAAGATAAGGGATAAAGGTTGACATAAACAAAAACACAAATCCTAATGCAAGGAAGATTATAGCAAAAACAATTAACCAGACTATCGGGATAAAAGCATTTACAATAATGAATAAAATACCAATCAAAACGAAAAATAAACCCAGTAATGTTCCTTCTCTAAAAACATCAATTTCCTTGTATTTCGAAGGTATATCCATTATATTTTTTCTAATTTACTTCACTATAAACTTTATTCATTAACCAAAAGAAATATCGGAATAATTATTGCTATCAGTTATTCCAGATTTATTTCTATATTACTTCAAAATAAATTTTTCAGTGTCCTTGGGCCTTTAAACTTGTTTCTAGTTCTTGATATTTATGGGAAGGTTTTTTTATGTAAAGATTCGTTGGGAGTCTAATGAGCATTCAAGATAGAGATAAGCAGAAGGCTGCATTAGAAAAGACACTACAGAAATTTACCGAATTACTGCCTTCTGTTAGTCCTGTACCTACTCCAATAAAAAAGGCGTTGGTCATAATCAATGGTACAGCAAAATCCAGAACTGCAGTATTGTTAGCTGAAGAATTGAATCGCAATTTTGGAACAGGTATAGATGTGGTTTGTTTTTATTCTGAACAAGAACCAGAGATTGATAGTACTTCAAAAGAAAGTTATGAAAATGCCTTAGCTTTTGCCTATGAACATCTTCGGAGTGAAGAATTTGAAATTAAGGGACATGTTGTTGAAAATATCGATATGCTGAAGATCATTCTGAAGAATGTGATTCAAGCTACAGAATATGACATAATCATTGTTCCTTCATCATTTATAGGAATGAAGAAAGTAAGAGTTCAAACAGATGAAGAAGATACTGAAGCAAGTATAACTGTTTTAGGAGATATATTTGAATATCTTCTTGAAGACATCAAGGATGTTCCTCTCTTACTTGTTCAGAGTGAAAAGGTCAATCTGGAACTACTCTGGAAAAGTATATGTGTATTATTCAGTAGTAGTAGTCAAATCAGTTTTCTTTTTCAAAAAGCTTTAAAATATAGTCTAAAAAAGGCTGATATTCACTGTTTTTTGAACATTGAACCTAGCTTCCATGAAGAGAAATCAGAAGATGAATTCACTGAGTATGTGAATAAGAGTAAAGAGGAAATTGAGAGATTCGAAAGGGCAAATTCTGAGGTTTTTCAAGAAGCTTCCAGATATGTTGAGTTCCATTATTTGACTACTCAAGAAGTAGAAGTTCTAAAGGATGAACTTGCATCCTGTGGTAAAGATGTTGGTATTCTAATTATATACATGCCTTCAAAACATTCCAGGCTCTACGGTCTCTTCACAGAATTATTGGAAGATCCTGAGATTACTTTCCCCATCCTTATAGAGAGACGAAATATAACGATAGTTAAAGAGGAAAAAGAGAAAGAAGTAGAAGAAGAAATTTCACCAGAGAAAACTGAAGAGGAAATTATAGAGGATGAGAAGGAAGAAGAAGAAACAATCGTGATTGACGATACAATAAAAGAAACCATTAAAGAAGAAATAAAAAATGATATACTTGGAAAATCGGAAACTGAAAAAGAAAAAGAGAAAGTAAAGGAAGAAAAAGTGACTAAAGAAGAGAAAAAAGAGAAAGAGGTAGAAGAAATGGGTGAACAAGACAAAAAAGATGAGAAAGAAATGTCAGAAATTGATGAGCTCAAAGAGGAAGTCAAGGAAGAAGTCATTGAAGAGATCAAAAAAGAAGTGAAAAAAGAGATTAAAAGTGAACCCAAGAGAGAAGTGAAGAAGGAAGTTTCCAAGGAGCTCCAGAAGGAAGAGAATATGGAAGAGCTAAAGGAAACAATTATCGAGGAAATTAAAGAAGAAATCAAAGAGGAAATTAAATATGAGCTCCGAAAAGATTTGAAAGAACCTAAGAAGGAGCTAAAAGAGAAAGTTATCGAAGAAATTAAAGAAGAAGAAGAAGAGAGTGAAGAGAGTGAAGAAGAAGAGAGTGAAGAAGAAGAGGAAGTAACCTCTAGAATGGAATTTGAGTAGAATTTTTCAAAATCAATATGAATAATAATAGTCTTCCTTCGTATCTTTTTCTGAGTGAGAAATAATAGTTATCCTAAACCTGAATTCTACGACAGGTGGGAAAAGAAGTATGGTGATTAAGTGGCAAACGTATTAGGAGATTATTGGTATATAGCAACCATAATAATTGTACTTATTGTTTTAGCTACCATATTTCTACTTATGAAGGAAGGAGTTGATGCAACAAAAATAACAGTTACAGGAGCAATCGTTGTTGCTTTGATTTACTTAATTTTTATGGATTGGGAAACAGGTTTTAGTGAGAATCTTAACTACGAACATGTATCACATAATTACTTAGAAGCACTAGCTAAGACAATAAATATTGAAGCAATTTTAATTATATTTTCAGTGAGTATTATAGTCGCTCTGACCAAAGGAGCGGGTTTCTTCAGTTTTATCTCTCTATCAATAGTTAAGCTAACTAAAGGTGATCCCAGAAAATTAATGGTGGCTTTAGGCGGACTAACTTTTTTTATCTCTATGTTCTTTGATAACTTATCAGCTATTATTTTACTGGGATCATTGACGGTAGTTATTTGTAAACAACTCGAACTGAAACTTCGCCCTTTCGTACTTTTTGTAGGGATAAATACGATCATCGGAGGATTACCAACCCCTGTCTCATCTCTTCCAAATATTATTTTCTATAACTTACTAGTTCCAGATACCTTAACAAAAAATATCAATTTTCTTTCATTTATGGCGTACATGTTACCTATTGCGATATTTTTCTTTGGGATAGCAACTGCTTTCTTTTTCTTTATCTACAGAAAGGATATCTTAATTGAAGTTCCAGAAGATAAAAAGGAACAACTCAGTAGAATAAACCCTTGGTCTGGAATTGAGAATCGAAAAGATATTTGGAAATCAGTTATTCTACTAGGAACTCTCTTTGTTGGTTTTCTATTGACAAGTATTCCTTCCAATCCATTAGATGTTGCGATTATTGCACTAATTACAGCAGTTTTTGGTATTTTCTTATTTAGAACTGATCTGAAAAAATATCTTGAAGAGGGAGTTGAATGGGAGATGATAGTTTTCTTTGTAGCTTTGTTTGTACTGATGGGTATCCTAACAGCTTCAGGAGCTTTGATTCCATTAACAAACGTACTTACTGGTATTCTTGGAACTGGAACACCTAGCATAAAGGGCCAAATACTCGTTGCTCTTATAATTGGAGCTGTAGGATTACCTATCACAGGTTTTCTAAATGGTTCATCGTCTGCACTGATTTTCTCTTATATTTTCCAATCTCTACCTTTAGGAGTCCTACCAGGTCTCTGGATAGGATTTGTTCTAGGTGGGAACATAGGAGGGGCGTTAACACCCTTAGGTTCAATTACTATTCTGATGGCTCTGGAGATATTGAAAAGAGAAGGAGAACCAATCTCATTCTTTCAATACATCAAAAAGATGCTCCCTCTTACGCTTGTTTTTGGAGTATTGAGTATAGGTTATTCTATATTTTTAATTGGATTAATGTTGTAATTATATTTCTCTTTCTTGGTATGTTCTTTCTGATTTATTAGATGAAAATCATTTTTCATTTTAACATTATTTATTTTAAAAAATACTTCATAAACTTGTTTATTGCCAGAAAAGAAAATGAAATGAGATAGAAAAGAACAAATTAGTTCTTTTCCATCCAAGTTCGACCATCCCAATGGGTCATGCCTTTAGTAGCTTTACCATTAGGTTTCTTACCAGTAGCTAATTCTTCTTTTGATAACCAATACATCGAAGGATGTTCTGTATTATAGAGAATATTATATGCTTGCGGCATATGTTCAACAATTACATGAGCACTAACATCACTCTCGTATATCTCACCGTCATGCTCCATACCAATCGGACTCTCAAGCTCTACTTCTACCTTCTTTGCGTATTTATATCGAACACCTTTGAGATTCAAGTGCTCTCCTTTGAAGATCTTTTGAATTCCAAGAAGAGTTTGGAATTTAGTCATATCCTTAGAAATCATTACATCAAAGAAGTCGTTCTGTGGATGGGCGTGTACACAAGACAACATTCCACCACCAAGAGATTTTCCGATTCCAATTGCTATTAACATTAATTTGAAATCCATTGGATCCCCATCATCTAGAATGATTGTTCCTTTTCTCTGTTTGACTGTAACCAATTTCTTCAAAGCTAGAAATGTGTATTTTGATGGACCTTTTATCCATCTCATTTCTCCATCCATATTAGCTAGATTTACAATTGAAGATATACCAAAATCAAAACTATTCCCGAAGAAGACTTCAAATTTAGTATCAGGATATTTAACATGACCAATTGATGAGGGGGAAACAGCTGTTTTCTCAATTAATGTTTTTGCTGCATTTTCAGGATTCCAAGGTATCCCCATGAACGTGCACAAATCATTCCCTGTTCCAAAAGGAAGAACTCCAAACGCTACACTTTCCCTTTTCTGTTCTGGAAAAGACATTATTCCATTGATAGCTTCATTAACCACACCATCCCCACTTGCTACGATTATTCTATTAAAACCATCATTGATTGCTTGTTTAGTTAGTTCTTGTCCTTGAGCTCTTTTTTCTGTTAAGATGACATCGTAGTCAATTCCGCTCTTTTTTATCACAGGTTCTGCTTTTTCCCATCTTTTAGGGCAAAGACCTCCACCTGCATTTGGATTGACTATGAATTTCCACTTTTCTGACATAATAAGGATTGAATAAATTGCTTACAATTAAATGTTTTGAGATTTTTGTCTATTATTATCTGATTAAACTTCATAATTGGATTGTGAAAAGTTAAACTTTGAGTGTAAATAGTTTCTTGAACATCATTGTTTCGTCTTTCTTTCCTTCGATGGAACTAATAGTTTTTTCTTTTCCTATTCTTTGTAGGATCTCATCAATTGAGACATGTTCAAGAGCTTCAGAAACTGTAGCTTTTCTTTGCGTCATTTCCTGCCACATCTCTAATTTCTTTTCAAGTTTCTCCTGGTCAGAAACGATATTTTGTTTTAATTTTTCTAAACCCTTTTCTTCTGCAAATAATCTGGCTTGATCAAGTAGAATTCGTGATTCTTTAATGTTTAATTCAGCTAAAGAAAGCTGAGCTCGTAAGCGATAGGTTTCACCCATAATTGAGAACATATTTTGATCTTTGGCAAGGGTAGTCAATTCATCAATAAAAATATGAATCTCTACAAGGATTTCTTGGTCTTTAGAGATTTTAAAATCAGCTAATAATAATTCACATAATGTAACTAAAGCTGTAACTATAAGGTTTTTATCTTGTATCTTATCCTTCAGTATATTTTTCAGTAAATCTTCTGCTTTACCTCTATTTATCGCTCTTGAGCTTGACTTTAGCAATAAACTTTCTGCAACAGCAGTGTATTGATTTACTAAAGGAATCTCTGTAGCTTTATTTAGATTCTTGAGTTGCAATAAATACTGATTTGCTTTCTCAAAATCAGTTTGGTCAGAAGTAATTGAAATTAAAGAAAAAATAGTGCTTGCTATGAGTTCATTATCATCAACTTCTTGAGCTAATTTTAGACTTTCTTCAAAGCAATTTCGAGCATTTTCATAATCACCCTTATAGTGATAAATTCTTCCTATGTCACTTAAAACCAAAGCATTCTCGAACTTGTTTCCAATCTTTTTCAAAATTGGAATGGTTTTTTGCATGTTTTCAAGTGCACTGTCATAATCTAGATTTGTAAGATAAACCAAACTTCTATAAGCAAGTGAAAATGCTACATCCTTCTTATAATCAATAGTTTCAAGGATTTTCAAACCAATTTCTGTATGTTTAAGAGAAAGATCAAAATCCCCTTTGTTTAAGTGAATTAATGCTAGGAAGTTATGTGTATGAGCAACACATTGTTTATTTCCAAATGATTCAAACATTTCAGAGCTTTCTTTAACTAAATTTATAGCTTCATCATAATTATTCTGAAAGAAACTTAACCATCCAAGAAGGAAATTTGTCCATGCTATATCTCTTTTATTACCTATCTTTTCATAAATTTTCAAACCTTCATCTGCATAGACTTGTGCAATTTCAAACTCTGTTTTGTAAGTATAAATCCATCCTAATATTTCATTACACCAACCTATTCCATAATTGTTGTTTAGACTAGTAAACAAAGCTAAGCTCTGATTTACGAATTTTAGACTTTCTTCGAAATCAAATTTTGATAAGAAGAAGTAAAGACCTCGGTAAATTTGTAGAGTAGCCTTTCTTTCTTCAAATCCATTTTCTAACTCTTCTTGCAGTCCAGATAAATATTCATCAAGCTGATTTACTTCAATAAAGCTCTCCTCATAAAAACCTAATCGCCAGAGAGCTTCAATTTTATTTAAACTTAAATCAACAGATAGAAGAGTATTTTCCAATCTCTCAACTTTCTTTTCAATACTTTTTATTAGTTTCAGACTTTCCGCTATTGGTCCTTTTTTATTGAAAATTTGACATTTCCAGATAATGTAATTATAAAGTTCTTTCTCACTTAATTCACTTGATTTTTCAGCTTCTTCTATGATTTCCAAAGCTTCATTGTACATTCCTCTAATAACTAAATCTTTAAGGTGTTCAATTGAAAGAATATTTTCTATTTCCTTTTCAGATGTCAAAGTTTTTCTCCAAGCTAAACATTATAAATGTTCATATAAAGATTTTGAGAAGAGCTTTTGTAAATTGCTAATGTTTTAAACAATCTTTTAGTATGTTTATTTGAGAGTTCTTATGAAAATCACATATGATTTAATTATTATTGGAGGAGGTTCAACAGGTTTAATGGCTTCAGAGATTGCTAATAATTTCGGAGCGAAAATACTTCTTGTTGAAGCTGAAAGAATTGGTGGAGATTGTACCTGGACAGGATGTGTGCCCAGCAAGTCACTATTATATAGCTCCTCACTGGTTAGACAGGCTCAGAAAGCAAAAGAATTAGGTTTTGTGGAAGGGAAACTTAATGTTAGATTCAGTGAAATCAAGGATTATATTAACAAGATTATTCAAGATATCTATGAAGAAGAATCTCCTGAAGCTTTGAAAGAGAAAGGAATAGAAACAATTATTGGACATGCTCAATTTGTTTCTCCAAAAGAAATCAGTATTAATGGTAAGATTTTCAAATCCAAAAAATTCATTATTGCTACTGGAGCAAAACCTTTTGTTCCTTTTGAGTTTATTGAAGGACTAGATAAAATTTCATTTCTAACATCAAACAACATTTTTGATATAGAAGAGCTTCCAAAACATCTTGTTGTTATGGGAGGAGGACCAATTGGTTGTGAATTAAGTCAAGCATTTATTCGTCTTGGTTCGAAAGTTACTTTAATTGATATGGAGGATAGAATCCTTCCAAAAGATGATCCTGAAGCAAGCAATACCCTGTTGGAAATTCTAAGCAAGGAGGGAATTGAAGTTCTTCTTGGAAAATCTATTAAAAAAGTTGAAAAAACTTCTTCTGACAACATTAAGATCTTTCTTGAATCAGGTAAGGAAATTGAGGGAACTCATCTTCTTATTGCAGCAGGAAGGAAACCAAATCTAGATACTCTTAACTTATCAGCTGCAAGAGTTGAAACTGAAAATGGTTTTGTTAAGGTTAATAAAATACTTAGAACATCTCAGAAAAACATTTACGCTGCAGGAGATTGCACAAGCATATTCCAATTTACTCATATCGCTGGATATCAAGGATATATTGCTGCAAGAAACGCTCTTTTACCTATCAAAAGCAAAGGAGTTCTTGATTATGTTCCCTGGACAACTTTTACAGATCCAGAAGTTGCTTTTGTAGGATCTCCACGTTTACTTACTGATTTAAAGAAAGGAAAATACAAGGAGACACTCTATTCTTTAAAGAAAAATGATCGAGCAAGAACAGAATCATCTACTTCAGGATTCATAAAACTCTACACTTCTTCTAGAAGAAAATTAGTTGGAGTTACAATAGTCTCACCAAACGCAGGAGAAATGATTAATGAATGGAGTCTAGCCTTGCATAATAAAATTTCCATTGTAGGAATTGCTAATGCAATTCACGTTTATCCTACTTATTCTATAAGTTCTCAACAACTTGGCAGTGATATTCTTCAAGAAAATTATTTTGGTGGTTTTCTGGGAAAAATTATACGATTGATCTCAAGGTTGTATCTTAGATAAAAATGTAAAAGTGGAGTTTTAAATTAATTTGAGGTAATTCCATGCTTCTTTTTCCAGCTCATAGGCATTTCTTATTTCTCTCTGTAATTTTGGAATAAATGGTTTAAATTTATTTGCTTCTTTTATTGCTTCTTCTTTTACGCTTAACCATTTTTCATCAATTTCACGAAGTTTTATCTGGTAATCAGTTTCTGAGTCTTCTTGAACTTCATTAGAATCTAATATTGTTGAACGAGTTATTTGTAATGATGGAAGTTCATCTGGTAGAAGAGATAGGGCTACAGCGTCCCAAGCTTTAGCTGCTTGTCTGTACAAATTAGTTGCTTTTGAAAGATTATCATTTTGAAAAAACTCGTGAGATTCTTCAAGAAAAGTGGAATACATATTTCTTCCTAGGGCTCCCCCTGTTCCTCCTGTTGCATTGTAGATATATGTCATATATAATGAAAACAACATTTTTTCAGGTGGAAATTTCAACCATGTTGTCCCAACCATCTTCTCGAATTTTAAAATCCCGTTCAAACCTAAATTTGAAATCGGGGGATTCATCATCAACTCTGCATTATCTCTTATTGCTCTCTTTATGCTGTTCTTTAAATCGAATTTCTTAGTTGGAGGATTAATGACTACTTTCTTATTTTTTGAAGCAAAAGGAGGAAAAGTCGAGGAATGAGCGTCCATAAATTGATCAATTGTCAATGTATTAGGTTTTTGGAATCTATCAGAAACATAGATCATATTCTCATTTTCATCTATTCCATAAATTACAAATGTATGCCCCCCAAAATGTCCTGCTGATTCATTAGGAGAGGGCGCATCATCTCTAAAAAAATAAGGAAGGAAAGCCATATCTACAAAAGGAATGAATGGTTTTCCCTCATTCAGGATTTCTTTAACCTGTTCGAATGAAGTTTTTCTTGATGTAGTCTGTTTAACTAATTCTGCTGATCCACCAATATTCCTTAATGGGTTTTCAAACAAATTAATCTCCTTTCCATTAAGTCCTCCAACAAAGGGACATGGCATTTGTTTCATTTCCCAATAGATGAAACTTATTCCAGAAGCAATTCCCATTATCATCTCTTCTGTAAGATTTATGCCATAGTACTTTAGTACCTTTCTTACTGAACTCAATTGACAGTTTTTCCCTTCAATATGCTCGAAATTGCTTATTATTATTTTTTCATTTTCACTCATTCAAACCATATCCTTTTTTCCTGAAACTTTTAATCTTCTTTTATTCACCTTTTAAAAATTCTCGATTGGATTGTAGTTCAGCTATGAAACGTTTAACCCAATTCATTTCTGCATCTACTAATTCTAGCGGACGTTCATGCAAAGCAATTTTTCTATAATTAGCCAATTCTGCTTTAGAATTCTTTAAGAGTTCTTTTAGCATGTCTAAACGTTTTTGGGATGAAAATAGATATTTCTCAAGACATACAATTGCATCTTCTGGATCAAGTAAATGCATATACGCAATTCCTAACTCGAAAGGTGAAATCTGTTTGAAATTTTCGGATAATAACGCATTGATTTTTTCTTTCAATACTCTTCTACCAGTTCTAGTTATTGAATAAATTACTCTACTACGACCTCTAACAAGTTTATTTTTACTTCTGACATAATCCTCTTCTTCTAATCTTTTCAGAACATAATATATAGAAGAGAAGCCTATTTCTGTCCAATTTCTCATATTTCGTTCTTTGATGATTTTCTCAATCTCATAACCATATAGTGAGAAATCAAATAACAATCCAAGCACAGCAGTTTCCCGTTCATTTATTGCACTCATGTCCTATACATATAATATTCTAACTTTAGAATATATAAAGATATTTCTCAGAGTTACTCAAATTCGTGTTACCTTAACGATAATGCTTTAAATAATGGAATGGCATAGAAACAAGGGTGTATTTTGTGCGTAAGAGGATTATTTTTTCAATATGGATATTTCTATTCATTACAAGCATTATCCCTCTAACGTTAACCATGATCCCTAATACTAGAGATGTTTATGTTCATGCTTTAGCATTAGTTCTACCTATACTAGGAATACTGATAGGCATATTCACACTGTTAAAAGTTAAAGATAGAGAGAGAAGAGATGTAACCATTATAATTCTAGTTTCAATATCTCTCCTTCTAGGTTACGAAATTGTACGAGAATTTTCCTCAGGACCAACTGAAGGCTTGTTTTTTGGCAACTGGGTAATTCTGTGGATAAGCGCATATTTTCCGTTCTTGTTATATGGTATAAGAAGAATAATAAGAGATTATAAATTCGTTACAAGAGCAGCGTTAATTATTGGAATAGGAGTTACAAGTATAACAACTGTTGTGGTAGCGCCAATAATGTCTTATTTCTTTAGGAGTATTGGGGCATTAGGAACTTCATTTGATACAAGAGTATTTTTAGTAATTATGATTGTCGATTTCATCGCTTTTTTTGTTCTAAACCTCCTACTCGTATTGTATGTTCAACAGAAATATGGTTATTATTGGATACTTTTTGTTATCGGTTTTGGAATTTTTATTTTCCGTGATTTAGCATCAGCATACTCATTGATGTTTGAAACTTCATATCCTGAATCTGTAATTAATGTTCTTAACATGATTTTTTATTCAACAATGGTAGTAGGTTTTATTACTCTCATAGATCCTGATTTTGATCTTCGAGCAATTAAAGATTTAGACATTGAGAGACAGTTCTACAAAGCTAGATATGTGGAGTTACAATCCCTCTCAAAGGATCTTATAACTGTGACTGAATTATGGTTTCATGATCTGAAAAACGATATGAATGTAATTAATAATGCGAAAGAATTCTATGACGAAACCGAAGATAGTAAATATTTCACAATGATAATGAACCGAATAAATCTCATAGAAGAGAGATTAATGTCATTTCAATCCCCCTCAAACATTCTTGATTCCCTAAAAATTCAACCTATGCCAATCGATATTATTGAAGGAGTCTATAAAGCATATGACAATGTAACAGTCAAATTACCTGATAGTACTATAAAAGTTAAGGCAAATAAATTACTCTTCCCAATAATATTGAATATAGTTCATAATGCATTTCAACATGCAGGTAAAGAAATAGATGTCTCTATTGAAGTATTTGAGGGGTCAGAGAAAGTTATAATCGAGATAAAAGATAATGGTAAAGGAATTCCAGACGAAATAAAAGAGAAGATTTTTCTTAAAAGCTTTTCATTAAGTGAAGAAGAATCTTCAGGTTTAGGATTGTATTTAGCTAGGTTAACAATTAACAGCTATGGAGGACGAATAACAGTTTCAGACAACGAACCTATTGGTACAATATTCAAATTAGAATTACAGAAAATCGTGACTACTAAAAAGAACTAATCCGGCCAAACTCTTTTTTCCAATTTTGTTTCACACTTTCTACAAACTTTTTTTTCAGTTTGAGGATAACCATACTTATCTGTCTCTGTAATGTTTTTAATTGCTTGACTACAAGTAAAATCTAGTTTACAGTAAGGACAGTGGAAATAAGAATTTTCTCTCTTTTTAGTTGGTGATAGTATAGGTCTAGGGCAAAAAGATGCTTTAATTACCTGCTTACAATCACAACGTAAATGGCTTCCTACGACTGTCACGATGTTTTCTGTATCTAGTAAAATAAAAAACTTTGGTTAAGATAAAGAAGAAGATTATAGGTGAATATCTATAATCAAGGGAGCAAATTCCTGCGCTACAAAATTCAGAGGAATACCAAAATAGATTGGAGTAGCTAACACTTCTACAGTTAGAGAAATAGTACCACCAGTAGAAATCGTTGTTATATCAGCAGCTTCGAATACCAGAACAAATTCCAAATCCTGTGATTCCCCAAGTTTTATTGTAATTTGCTGAGGATCTCCATAAACTGACCCACCCTTTTTCACAGTTACATCTAGTCTAACTGATTTTGGCATATAACCTAGTGTAGGAGTAGCTAAAGAAGATGTAATTGTTGCTGATTCATTGTTGCTTGCTATATCAAAAACTGGAGTTCCTATTACAAACTCACTTGATTTTGCTTCAAAGTCCTTGTAGCTTAAATAAACATCTACTCCTATAACAACCGCTGCTGCAATAATAAGTAGAAAAAAAACCAAAAATACTTTAGTTATTGTTTTCATAGATAAGAAAGGAATTATTGAAATTTAAATATTCTTAAATGGAAAGTGATGAATCTCCTCTTCTGGTAGAAACAAAGTTTTTAACTTCTTATGAATAAGGAATACTATGACACAACATTTCGGCATTATGACTGATTCAGGGGCTGATTTTAGCTTAGAATATAAGAAGAAACATGACCTGATTCTTATTCCTACCAGAATCATGATTGATGACGTGGAATTCATTGATCGAGAAAACATCACAAGAGAAGAAATAATTGAGAAAATGATTAATGATAAAGCTAAAACATCGACATCTGTAGCTCCTCCTGTAGAATTTCATCGAATAATTGATGAATCTCTTAAGAAATACGATAAAGTTCTATATATTTCAATAAGCTCAAAAATGTCTGCTACCTATCAAAATGCAGTTTTAACTGCAAAGAAAATAGATCCTGAACGATTTTTTGCTGTTGACACGCAATCTGTTTCTTGGGGGATGTCTCTTTTAATAGACCATGCAATTCTTAGAAGAGATCAAGGTATAACTATCGAGAAAGTTATTGAAGAGTTAAATGCGATGCTAAAAAGTTTGAAGCTTTACTTTATAGTTGACACACTCGAATATCTACGTCGCGGTGGTCGTATTGGAGCAGCTAAGAGTATGATTGGAAAACTTATAGGTGCTAAACCAATTTTAACGATAGAAGAAGGTGAGGTCAAACCTGCTGATACTGTTAAGAGTCTTGATGCGGGAACAAAGTATTTTGAGAACAAATTGCTCGAATTCTCAAAAGATTATACAAATTATGTTTTTGCAGCAATCTATGGTATTGAAAATAAAGAATTCAAGAAATTTGCAGAGGATTTAGTAAACAGATTCAAACCACTAAAATTCTTCTATGAACCAATTGGAGCGAATATCATTAGTCATGCAGGACCTTACGTCTTTGGCATTGGTATAATGGAAATTCCTGATGACGCTTTAATTTCCTATAAATGATTTACAATCACAAATAACATCTATCACATCTATTTTCCTTTTTTTTTTTCTAACTAATGACTGACTTATTTCAGATAAACAACAAAAATTTTTATAGAAGTCAACTGTTTTTTCTTCAATTCTAAAGATTGATTTATTTATTTGGAGAGATCATAATGGTAAGAAAATTAACTAAGACAATTATACAAATGTCTACTGTACTTGTTTTCATAATAGCCCTACTCATAGCTTTTTCAATTCCTTTTGGTATAATTCCTCCTTTAGGAAAATTCCTTTTTCCAGGTGGCGGTTTATGGGATATACCTGAAGATGTGGTATCAAGAGATACAATAACAGCTCCAAGCCTTTCTGCGGATGTAACAGTCTTTCGAGATGAATGGGGAGTTCCCCACATCTATGGAGAATCAGAAGAAGATATAGTATTTGCTTTAGGGTATATTCATGCGCAAGATAGACTTTTTCAAATGGACATGGCTAGAAGAGTAACTCGAGGTCTTTTATCTGAAGTGGTTGGCGAAGATGCATTGGAAACGGACAAGTTCAGTTTGAATAAGCTGAAAGATTATTGGGCTCAGCAAACTTTAGATGAAATGGAAGCTAGCTCAGATCCAATAGATCAGATAATTTATCAAGAAATACTTGCTTATTCTGAAGGAGTAAATTATTACATCAAAAATATGAAATTTCTGCCTTTAGAGTATCTGTTCTTGAATTTTAAACCTGCAGTATGGGGGCCTATAGATACCTTAAGTTTCATCAAATATATGTCAGAAGATTTATCTTGGTCATATGAAGATCTTACTCATCTGAAAATCTATGAGTCTCTCGGTTTAGATGCTTATCTGGAATTGTTCGACTTACCTTATCAAATTCCTATAACAGTTGATTATGGTGAGTATAATTCCTCTTTATCTCCTCTAGCAGCTTTTCGAAATCTTAAAGAAATCACTCAAACTCAACAGAGTGTAATTCATGAATTATCGAATATATTTTCCTTTTTCATCAGTGATATAGAAAAAATTCCAGGCGAAAAGAAATTAATAGAAGATAACGAATTTGTAGGTTCTAATAACTGGGTCATTGGTGAAAACAAATCAGAATCTTCTCTACCTATACTCTGTAATGATATGCATTTAGGTCATGATTTACCTGGTATTTGGTATGAAGCACATTTAGTTAATACAGATCCTTTATCAGATTTCAATGTGTATGGCTTTTTCTTAGCAGGAGTTCCATTCCCAGTTGTAGGTCATAATGAGTACATAGGATGGGGATTTACAAATACAGGATTTGATGTAATAGATTGGTACTATTATAATGGCATTAATGAATCCCACTATTGGTATAAAGGAGTAGAAACAGCTTATACATTTATCGAGTATGAGATACCTGTTAAGAATCAAGATCCAGTCATATTTAATGTCAAAAACACAGTCCATGGTCCTGTTATGACAGATTTTGTAGATTCGACAGGTCGTTCAGGTCATGAGTATGATGTTATTGCTTGTAAATGGATCGCTCATAATGTATCTTACGAATCCAGAGCTCTATATGGATGGGCTCATGCAAAAAACAGAGATGATTTTAATGATGCTTCTAGATACTTCTATACTCCAGCTCAGAATACAGTATATGCTGATATTCATGGAGATATAGGAATTCGTCCTACTGGTAAAGTTCCGATAAGGGATGATAGTAATATTCCTTCATGGCACTTTGGAAACGGTTCTTTGCCATACAATGGTTCAGCGGGGAATGGAGAATGGATTGATTATGTACCTTTTGACTTCTTACCTACTTCAGAAAATCCTGACCAGAATTTTCTGGTTTCAGCTAACCAAATCAGTGCTGGACCCGATTATCCTTATCATTTGCAACATCCCTTAGATATAAACAGAGGTTATAGAGCTAGAAGAATTAATAATCTAATAGCTTCAGGAGAAGACTTTACCGTTGAAGATATGAAATCCATTCAATTAGATGTTTATTCCCTTAAAGCAGGAAATTTCACACCCTATTTAGTTGATGTAGTCAATTCAATTAGTAGTAGAGATACACTTCAGCAATCAGCTTTGGATTTATTGCTCGATTGGGATTTTATAATGGATAAAGAAGAAGCCACCCCTGCAATATTCTATCTTTGGATTGAAATTTTCCAGGAAGAAACTTTTAATGATGAAATGAGGGATATGGGATGTCCTAATACTCCAAGTCATACGGTACTAGAAGTACTAACGAAAACTAATGAAACTTCAATATGGTTTGATGACATAAATACACCCCAAACAGAAATTAGAGATGACATTATTCTTCGCTCCTTTAACATGGCATTACAAGGTTTAGAAGATTATTTTGGAACTGATGATGTTTCGCAATGGCAATGGGGAGAGATTAATACTAAATACATTCCACATCTTACAGGTTTGTCAGCTCTAGCTTATGGACCAGTTGGTGTAGATGGAACTGAGGACACTGTAAATCCTGTTTATAGAAAAGATATCTGGAGTAACGATGAAGTTGTATTATCTCGTGGTAGTGGAGGAGCATCAGAAAGAATGATAATCGATTTCAATAATCTGAATAATTCATTATCTATCATACCTTCTGGAGAAAGAGGAATTACAAACTCAAAACACTATGTAGATCAATTAGAAATGTTTCTAAGAGGAGAATATCATGTTCAGTATTTCTCAGCGGACACAGTTGAAAAGTTCCAAGAAAAGTGGATAGAATCGCGAATATACTTTAAATCAGGAGAAAATTAAAATGAACGTAAAAGAGACATTTTCACAAATACTTTCTTTCCTCGATAAGAGAGCATCCTATATGGGATTTGTATTCTGCTTCATCTTTGCCTTAATCTTTGTTTTTACACCACTTTGGCAACTCTCAATTCTAGCAAGTTTCATTGGCGGTTTGTTCTACAATAAAATGAGTAAAGGAGCATTGATAGGTTTAGCTGGTGTTGCTTCCGCATGGATCATCTATATCGTTATAGAAATATTATCCACTCAAGCATATGTCCTATTTGATCAAGTTGGTGGCATAATATTAGGCTTGACAGGATATGGTTGGGTTTTCATTTTAGTATTAATCCTTATAGGAGCAATTTTAGGTACTTTAGGAGGATCCTTTGGAAGTGGAGTAAGAATGCTAATTGAAACAAAACAAGAAAAAACAAGCGAATAAATCGCTGTTTTTCTCTATTTTTCTTTATTCAAAAGATATAAAAGCTATTATTTGATTTTTTAATTGTGACTTCTAATATATCTAATCCTGATAAGATAGTAAATTTGGAAATGAAAAGACTGGATCAGATTCTGTTACTTCTACTTGAAGAAACAATGAACAGTTCAGTAGATAAAAGAGATCAACCTTTGGAATGGAGTATCAATCACCTGTTTTCTTGCTCTCAGTTAGCTAAATTATTAGCTCATAAGAGAGGATTAGATATAGAATTAAGTGGAATAGCAGGAGCTATTCATGATATAGCAATAATAAGAACAGGGATTTTCAAGGATCATGGTCCATTAGGTGCTCCGATGGTCAGAAAGATGTTAGAAGATTATAATGTGAATTATGGAGCAAAATCAGGTGAATTGAAGGAAGATGAGATTGATCTAATTGTTGAAGCTACTTACCAACATACTGAAAAGAAAAACTATACAGAACACAAATTCGTAGAACTCATCAAGGATGTTGATTCATTAGATAGATTTCTTCATAGTAAAGACACTTACGATTTCTATTCTGTGAGAAGTAAAAATTCTCTAAAAGATTTGAGCATTGAGTTTGACGAATTCAAATAATTTTTGTTCAATGCTTACTTTTAAATCTTGAATCTCAAATAGTATTAATTAGAACTTTATTTTGAAAAATTTCTACTTATTAGTAGGTGTTAAAATGTCAAAAGATGTAAAACGAAGAAAATATTGGATTACTCCTCATGTCCATTGTGGATGTGATTGTGGAAAGGATGCTAAAGAAGATCATGATGAAGGATGTGTTGATACAGAAGATGCTTATAGGTTAATCTATGAGTTAGCTGGTGTCAAGAAAAGCAACATCTCTTTAAAAGTTGTAAAGAATGGAATTCGTATGAATGCTGTTAGAGATGATTTCGTTGAATATGTGAATGAATATCCATTTCTTATGGATGCAGACACAAAAGGAACAACCGCATCATATGAAGAAGGATTATTGATAGTAAACGTACCAATAATTGGTGACGATCCATTCAAGAAAATTGATCCAATTAAAATAAATTAAGTAAATAAATAGAGATTATTCGTAACGACTTTAGTCATCATGAATACTTTCTTTTTTTTTTCATTGTAAGCGCTAGTTTGACCAGAATTTTTTCATTTCTCATTCTTTTTCTAAAGTAGAAGGAAGATCTAATTCTCTCGTCGGTAGTGCAGCTGTTTCTATAGGCATTTCTTCCGTTTCTCCGCCTATACTTATTCTTTTATCCTTCAATAAAGCCCAACCGAAATATATGAAAGGTATTCCTGAATTAAATTCAATCAAACTATTGAAAAGCAAAACATCTACTAGATTTCCAATTGGTCTTATTCCTGCTGCAAACAATGTTATTTCCATTGCAAAATGAACTAGAACACCAATTAGAAACAAATAACCCAACTTCTTCCAAGTAAGATCTTTGAATGGTTCCCAGATGAATTTTAAGACTATTAGAAGGAGATATCCTCCAACTGCCATCCCAATTTGCAGCCATCTACCTCTAGTCATTTGTCTAACAATATGAATTGTAGTATCGCTCATTGGTAGAACTCTTGGTAATAAACCTATGACAAACCATCCGGTGTAAAGCAAAATGGTCCAGTAAAGCATTTTCCTCCAGCTTTTAGCACTAAACATAACTGCAGCAAAACTGAATTCGATCATACCATAAGTGAATGAAAAATAAATAAGGAATGTCAGAGGTGTAAAACCGTCAGGTAGAGAATAAATTATTCTTGTAGGAGGATCATGAACAGTAAACCACAAAACATAATCAAACAGAAAAACAACTACCGCTCCAAAAAGACCAAAAAGCCACTGAAGAATGTATTTCTTTCTAATTAGAATAATCATCCATATTAAACAGAAAATAAGGTCAAGAATTATAAATTCAACACCAAAAATTCTAGTAACATCATGAACCATTGAAGCATTTATGAAATTCAGTTAATTATAAGTTTTATTTATTACGTAGCACTTACATGAGGTTGTTAATAAGAAAATCTGCCCAAGAAGCGGGTAAGAATTCAAGTATTCTTCTTTGTTGGTTGTTCTTTACTCTGTACCTTATCTTTGGTTTTTTCTTATGGATTATTCTATAAATCTTCTGTGCTATAAATTTCGGATTAGAATATTTCTCTTTCTCAAGAACAGGTATCAAGCGAGTAAAAATATCTTGAAAATCAGAATTATCTGCATACTTCTGATAAACGCTTTTAGTAACATCAATGAAACCTGTCCTCATTCCTCCTGGTTGTATAATTACTACTTTTATTCCAAAGTTAACTAGTTCTCTTCTTAGAGAATCGGAAAAAGCTTCAATAGCATATTTACTCATTGAATAAGGTCCATTGAAAGGAAAAGAGATTCGAGCAACTTCAGAGCTTATATTGATAATTTTCCCTTTTCTGTGT
>JAGLTB010000187.1 GCA_023270155.1 Candidatus Heimdallarchaeota archaeon
GAATTCGAAAAAAATCTTATCAGAGAAAGATAATATTCTCTGATTTTCAAAATTAAACAACGACAAATAACAATGAAATAAACATTAGTAAAATTGCAATGATTTGAACGATCTCACTAATCTTTTTTCTAAGATCAATGCTTGGTTTCAACTCTTCGCTACTCTCCCATATTTTACTGGTGTTTTTTCTATTTTTAATCATCACTTTAAGTAGAGGTTCACTTTGTATTACTAAACCTACTAATAAGAGGACAATGGAGGTAGTTGCTAAAATAGCATATGCAAGAAAATTCAATCCTACAGCTTCTAATCTCACAGCACCGGTAATATCCAACGTTACGATAACAACCCAAAATAGCAAAATCGCAAAAGCTAAACGTAATCTTTCATATGCTAGTCTTAATTCCTTCTGCATAGTATCTGATACCACTTCAATCACTCTTTTGCATGAATTATTTTTTCTAGTTCTTTAACAATTCCATCAATCCATTTGAATCTCTCACGTGTCGGTGATTCATAATAAATTCTAATTTTAGGTTCAGTACCAGATTTCCTGATGAGAATCCAAGTACCATCAGCTAAATCATATCGAAGACCGTCTATTGTTAGAATTTTTCCGCCATCTTTTGTTAAGGAATCTTTAAGTGATTCTTTACATCTTTCAAAAACACCTTCAGTTTTTCCTTCTTTTATAACATATGCTTTTCTTTCAGCAATATGATCTGGTATCTCTCTCATTATTTCAGATACGGTTGTTTGACGCGTTATTATCACTTTCAGAAATTTGCATAAACCATATAACCCATCAATCCATAAACCCCAATTGGGAAAGATAGGTTTCCAAGGTTCTGCAGCAAAGATGATTTTTTCCCCTTCAGCAATCATCTCTTCGGCTTTACTATGAAGTTCTCCCAACTTTGTTCTAACAATTTCTCCACCTAAAACTTCTGTAGTTTTATCGATAGTTGTTGAAGAATCTATACTAACAATTATCTTTCCAGTACCATAATCTTCTAACATCAGCTTAGCTAGAAGCGCATTCACCCTAGATAATTCAACAAACTCACCATTTTCATCAACAATAGCAATTCTATCTCCATCCCCATCGAAAGCTGTTCCCATGCATCTTTCTTTTTTGCAAAGTTCAATAAGTAAACTCAGATTTTTTGGACTAGGTTCTGCTAATCTTCCTGGGAAGTGCCCATCGATATGAGAATTAATTGTTATAACATGTAATCCAAGATCTGTTAATAGTTCAGGAGCAAGGTTTGACATTGGACCGTTAGCACAATCTAGAATGATTTTCCTTCCGTCTCCTTGAAATTTTAATTCAGAGAGTATCCTTCTTTTGTAGAGTAAATTTATTTCTTTGATTTCCTCTTGCTGAATTATTTTATCCCAAGCAACATGATTAATGGGAATGTTTCTTTCACGATTTTGTGCTATCCTAAACTCTATTTCTTCTTGTTCGTTATCAGTAAATTCTCTCCCACCCTTGAATACTTTGATACCATTGTCTGCAGGAGGGTTATGAGATGCTGTGATATATATTGCAATAGTATGTTTTTTGTTCAAAGTTAGATTTGCAATAGCTGGAAAGCTGCATAAACCAACAATATAAACAGACGATCCTCCCAAAGAAATAGCAGCACTAGCACATTGACTTAGTGCTTCAGAAGAAGTTCGCGCATCATGACCAACGATTATTCCTTCAGAAGAATGTATGGAAGCAACAGCTTGGCTTACATCAAAAACAAGCTCAGCAGTAACTTTTTTACCATAAGGACCTCTAATACCTGCTGTTCCAAAAAGCTTAATCTTTTCCATTATTTTTAGGGTCTCATATTGTAATATAACTATTTTCCTAAACTGAAAAAGAAATACAATAAGAAAGGATTAAAGAAAATCAGTTAAGGATTTTTGTTCACTTTTTTGTTTAGGTATTTTTTGTTGTTCCTTTTCTTTTGAGTTTGTTTCATCCATTTCACCATTGAGAATCCGTTTTATGTTTTCAAAATGGGTGTTATACTCTTCCATTAGATTATAGTTTCTTAGAATATAGGCTGGATGATAAGTAACGAAAATCTGGTAATTACTATCAGTATTGATCATTTTTCCTGCTGTTTTTGTTACAGATGTGTTTGGAGAAAAGAATTTTAAGGCAATCCCCCCCAATGTGACAATCATCTTTGGAGAAAGAAAATTAAGTTGTTTGTACATCCATCTCTCTCCGCAGAAACGAAGTTCTTTTTCAGTAGGTGTTCTATTATTACCTTCTTCAGTAGTGGGACGACATTTGATGATGTTCAATACACTTACATCTCTTTGCCTAACTAGATTTATCCCTTCAAGCATCTTGTCAAGTAATTTCCCTGATCTACCTACAAAGGGTACACCTTTCTGATCTTCATAGTACCCTGGCGCTTCACCTATGAAGCACAAACCATTTTTTTGTCCATAAATACCAGGAACAACTTGAGTCCTACCCTCCTTTAAATGACATGCTTCACAAACTGTAATTTTTTTGGTTAACTCAGTTAAGCTCTCTGACAAACCAACTACCTCTTACTAAAACAACTAAAGAACAGAATTTATTAATATATTCCCAATTAAACTATTGATAAGGTTGAAAGAAACAATAATTGAAGGAGATTACTTAGTTACCTGCAATCCTAAGAATCAAATACTAAAAGAAGCAGCTGTTTATGTTGTAGATGGAAGAATACATTCTATAGGAACAAAAAAAGAGATTCATACAGATTATTCCTCTTCCAAAGTAATTGATGGAAAAAACAAGATTCTTTTACCTGGTTTGATTAACACTCATTCTCACAGCGTTCAAACTCTTCTAAGAGGAAAAGCTGATGATTTATCCTTATTAGATTGGTTAAGTAAAGTTATTTTACCTGGAGAATTGAATTTTTCTGAGCAAGACGTATATCTTTCTTCACTTCTTGGTTTTGCAGAAATGATAAGAACCGGCACCACTACTGCTAACGATATGCTTACAACTCACAATAGTGAAAAAGGATTCGAAGCTGCAATAGATAGTGGAATTAGAGCAAGAACAGGAAAAATGTTAATGGACATCAATCAAGATTTCCCTGATACTGAAGTTGAATCAGCAGATGAAGTAATTGATAAGGCTATAAGGCATATAGAAACTTATCATGGTAGCGAAAACAATAGAATCAAATCCTCTTTAAATGCTCGTTTTCTCTTATCCTGTTCACCTAAGCTTATGAAATTGATAGTTGATACTCAGCAACAATATTCCGATTTAATGATTCATACACATGCCTCAGAATCAAAAGCGGAGTGCAAAAAAGTTAAGAAAATTTTTGGTAAATCGTATATTAGGGCGCTAAAAGAATTCGGGGCATTGGGAAGTGAGACAATTTTTGCCCACGGAATTTGGTTAGATGAAGAGGAGTATAGAATAGTTAAGGAAACAGATACAAGAATCTCTCATAATCCCTCCAGTAATTGTAAACTAGCATCTGGTATTTGCGATGTTCAGAAATATCTTGATATGGGTGTAATTGTTGGCTTGGCTACAGATGGAGCTCCATGTAATAATAATCTAGATATGTTCAATGAAGTTCGTTTAGCTTCCTTCCTTCAAAAAGTTAAATACCTTAATGAAAAGATTTTACCCGCTCAACAAATCCTGAGAATGGCAACAATAGATGGTGCTAGAGCAATTAATTGGGATCATGAAGTTGGGTCAATAGAGGAAGGGAAGAAAGCGGATTTAATCCAAGTAGATGTTTCCGATGTTAATGCTATTCCATTATATGACCCTGTCTCTCACTTAGTATATTCAGCATCTGGAAAGGATGTGTGTATAGTAATAATTGATGGTAAAATATTGTATCAAGATAATGTTCTAACAACAATCGATATTGAAAAAATAAAAAAAGAAGTTAAGAAATATCAGGAAAAATGGATTGACTGATATGAAGGAAATTCTTGTCTCAGCTCCCGGAAGAATATGTCTCTTTGGGGAGGATGTAGACTACATGGGTTTGGAAGTAATTACCATTGCCATTGATAAAAGAATAGAAGTTAAAGGAAAAATAACCAATAATGGAGAAATCAGAGTTAAGCTGGATGATTTCAATCAAGTTATAAAATTCAAGAGTGAAAGACAAGATATAGTCTCAAAAAGAGATTATATAAAATCTGCTTTCAATTTATATCATGAGTATCTGCCTTCGAACTTTGGAGCTGATATAACTGTTAAATCCGATTTATTAATAGGAAAAGGTCTTTCCTCTTCATCTGCATTTTCTTCTGCATTTGTTGCATTTTTTGATAAAGCATCAAACCTGAATTCGACAGAGAAGGAAATTGCATGGAAAGCTTATTTGGCAGAAGTAGTAAATCTAGGGGAACCTGGAGGAATGATGGATCATTTTGCGAGTGTATTAGGCAATGTTATCTATCTAGAATGTAGAGATCCATATTTCTATGAAAAAATGGATTTCAAACTAGATGGGCTTGTTATTGGTGATACCCTAAAGAGGAAAAAAACTATAGAACTACTAACACTTAGAAAAAGAGAAATAAAAGACGGTATTGAAATATTAGGGAGGTTAACAAATGATTTCAATCTTTTAGATTTTCCTTTGGATGAAGCTATACACATCTTTGAAAAACAAAAGATACCAGAATTGAAGAGAATCTTGGGTGTTCTAGGAATTCGAGATATTGTAAGGAAAGGGTACAAAATGGTAAAATCTAAGGAGGAAAGAGAAGAAAATATAGTTGAACTCATTAATATGCATCACGGTTTTCAAAAAACATACTTCGAAAATGTTACCGAAAAAATGCAATATCTGATTGAAGGAGCTAAAAAAGCAGGAGCAAAAGCTTGTAAGTTATTGGGAACTGGAAATGGTGGTTCATTTTTAGCTTATGCTCCAGGAAAAGAAAAAGAGGTTGCAGAATCTATTCTAAAAGGCGGAGGAGAAGCTTACATCGTAAAACAAGATACTGGTCTCATTATAACTGAGCGCTAATTATCAATTTATTAAAAAATGCAAAAACTGAAAAAGCACCAAAGTAAACCTAAAGAAAAATGGTTAATTGATAGAAATGAGTGATGATTGTATTTTTTGCAAGATAGTGAAAGGAGAGATTCCTAGTTTTACTTTATATGAAGATGAGGAAATACAAGTTTTCCTAGATCTTTATCCAGCTTCTAAGGGTCACAGTCTCTATATTCCAAAAGAGCATTTTACTTCAATATACGACATATCAGAAGAGAAAATGGCTTTTCTTAAAATGCTTCCAAAAATTGCTGAAACATTAAAAAATGCTACCAATGCAACGGGTATGAACATTTTACAGAGCAATGGAAAAGATGCAGGACAGGTTATTAATCATATTCATTTTCATTTAATACCAAGGTACCCAGAAGATCATTTAATGGAAATTGTACCAAAATCAGAACTAGAAGTTGATGACGCTAGAAATTTAGTTGAAATCTTCAAAAAGTAGTAAAAAAAACAAAATTAAGCACAAAGTTAATAAAAAATAGTTAGAGTATGAAACAACAAGGGGAAAACAATGACAGAAGAAGAGGTTCAAGGGAAAAAATATATCTTCAAGATTGTTCTACTTGGTGATCCTGGAGTGGGCAAAAGCTCATTAATAACACGATTTGTTCACAATAGATTCCAAGCATCTTATTTAATGACAATAGGTGTAGACATTCTAAGTAAGCAGCTTTTTGTTGGAAAAGATGAAGTTTTATTCTTAATTAGCGATATTGGAGGGCAAGAACGTTTTGCTTCCGTAAGAGAAAAGTTTTATCGTGGAGCTAGAGGATGTTTTTTGGTTTTCGATTTAACTAGAAGTAACACCCTCTCTTCAGTTAAGGCATGGAAAAAAGGTTTAGAAGGTGTGGAAGAAGACGTCATTTATTTTCTAATTGGCAACAAAGCTGATCTTAAAGAACAACTAGAAGTAGAAAACGAAAATATTAAAACAATAGCTAACGAACTAAATCTCTCGGAAGATTCATTCTTTATAACTTCAGCTAAAACCGGAGAAAAAGTAGAAGAATCCTTTTTTACTTTTGCAAAGGAACTTATGAAAGCTGTCGAGAAAAGAAGAGTGGAAGTAGGTTTGGAATAGTCTGAATTCCTATAAAACAATCTTAACTCGATAGTAGATTATACAAAGCGACAAGTTTAAATGAGGTTGGCTGCTAAAAAAAATATCACAAGATAAGTGCTCGTGTAGTTTAGTTCGGCCTATGATGGGGGACTGTCAAACGTGCTACGTTCGTAACATGTGCTGAACTCCTTCGACCCGGGTTCAAATCCCGGCACGGGCGCCAATTCTACATTATTCTTATTTCGATATCTTTTTATTAATCCCAATATGTTCTAATTTCAATGAGAAAATATCTCAAAATCTCTTATTTTTTTATAATCATCTTAGCTATCTCTATCATACACATTAGCTTGAACA
>JAGLTB010000188.1 GCA_023270155.1 Candidatus Heimdallarchaeota archaeon
GATGAACATCTTAACTATCGCTGGCATCATGAAAAATGCGTTTTTTGGTCAAGATTAGAAATAGAGCTTTTAGATGATTTAGAAAAATTAGAAAAAGAAGATAAAAAAAGAATAGAGAGTTATTTTTAGATATTTATTGTTTAGGCTTTACTTCCTCTTTTACTTGTGAAGGAGGAGTAATAACATCTTCTGCTCTGAGATCTTTTCGGAGAACTTTGCCAACAGTAGATCTAGGTAATTCGTCTCTATATTCTATTAATGAAGGAACTTTGTAAGGAGCCATGCTTTTCTTACAATAATCTCTGACTTCTTTAAGTGAAAGTTCTTTACTTCCTGGTTCAGCTACAAGAACAGCTTTAACTTGTTCACCAGTTTCTGTTTTTGCTTGAATAACACCAACCCCATTAATATCAGGATGGGTGTAAAGAACATCTTCAACCTCACTAGGCCAAACCTTGAAACCACTGATTATAATCATGTCTTTAATACGATCAACAATTGCGAAATATCCTTTATCATCCATTGTAGCAATGTCTCCAGTTCTTAACCATCCTTTAACTAAAGAATTATCTGTTGCTTCTTTATTATTCCAGTATCCTTTCATAACGCCAGGACTTCTTATCCAGAGTTCACCTTCTTTACCGTATTCAGTTATTTCATCTTGTGTGTCCATATCAACTATCATTGCTAAAGTGTTAGGTATTGGAATACCAATAGAACCCACTTTCTTTAATTCAGCAGTAGGAGGATTGATGTGAGTTACAGGCGAAGATTCCGATAAACCATACCCCTCGACTAGTATACAATCCGATATAGCTTCAAATTTTTCAGAAGTTGAAAGCGGTAAAGCTTCACCACCTGAAATACTCATGTAAAGAGAAGAGAGATCATATTTACCGATATCTGGATGTTCAGCTATCTTTTGATATAAAACTGGAACAGCAAACATGAAGTGAATACCATGTTTTGAAATACTAGCCATAACGTCTTCGAGCTGTCTAGGATCAGGAATTAGGTAGAGCAGACCACCTGTTGCTACAGTCCATAAGAAAGAGGTTGAAAAACCAAAGATATGTGACATGGGAAGACAACCTGATATCTTGTATTGACCTTCCGGTCTTTCAGGCAAATAGATATCCCAGTAAGGTAAAATCGATGCTTGTGATATCAGGTTATAGTTTGTCAACATCGCACCTTTCATTACACCTGTTGTTCCACCTGTATATTGAAACACTGCTGCGTCTTCTTTAGGATCTATTTTTGTTTTGATTCGCTTGTTTTCTCCTTTCTTTAGTAAATCTTGGTATTTGAGTTCATCCTTCACTTTTGGATTTTTTCTTCCAATAACTTTTTTGTAAAGGAATGCTGTAATTCCAGGAAGTTCATCTCCGACAGAGGATACTATAATATGTTCAATTTTTGTATCATCTTTTACCTCTCGGATCTTATCTAAGAACAGATCAAGAGTGACTATAACTTTGGCTTCACTATCTTGAAGTTGGTATCTGATTTCCTTAGATGTATAGAGAGAACTTATAGCAGTAAAGATTGCCCCTAGTGAATTTGTTGCAAAAAATGCTATGATATATTGAGGGCAATTTACCATCATACAAGCTACTCTATCACCTTTTCCGACTCCTAATTCTTTTAGAGAATTCGCAAATCTATTAATTTCCTCTTCAATTTCAGGATAACTTTTATACTTACCCTTAAATTCTGTCATATTACGTTCAGGGAATTTTTCAGCTGTTTGTCTGAATAATTCAACTACACTAATTTCAGGGATATCAACTGGATCGGGAATCCCCTCACAATAAGACCAAATCTTTTCCGTCATACATTATCACAACTTTAAATTAAGTAAGCTTCAACATAGCTTATATTTAAATAATATCTGTGATATGGTTATTTTAAGTTTTTTCTGTGTATAAATAGGAAATTGAAGATTATCATGTGATGGCAGTAGTTACAAGAACTGAAGTAATGGAAGTAGGAAAGAATATCTCCTCAAGTCTGGTTTGCCATCAAGTAAAGAATCTCTACAATAGAGCAAACTATCTATATAAATAAAAACAGTTTGGGAAATATTTTTCAATTATAGAGTTTTTTGGTTTACTATGAGAATAGTTATGCACTCTGAAAAAGAAAAAAAACTCCTATTACAACTTTTAGATCATCTTATCAAACAAAACATAGATTTTTTCCTAGATTTTGAAGAACCTCTCTCCTTCCAGCTTGAAGAGTTATTTTCTGAACTTACTTCTTGTGACATAGAAGTTGATAAAAAAGAAGAATCAGCAGGTATTCCGGAACTCTAGTATACCTCATTTTGATAAATAGAGTTATATTAAATAATTCTTAGAAGTGACTAGAATGTGGAAAGAGAAACCTCATTGCAACAACTGTAGTTTGGAATTTGAAGAACCTTATCTTCGTTGCCCTGAGTGTAATTCTCTTCTTATAGTTTCCACAATCAAAGGACCTGCAAAATCCGAAATAACGCTTTCATCTATGTGGTCTTTGAGAGATTTTTTACCAGATTTTAGCAAAATTATTACATTAGCTGAAGGAAATACACCTTTCTTACAAATCTCTAGAGATCAAGATTTGAAGGAATTAAATGTGAAACTGGAATTCAGAAATCCAACAGGTACATTCAGAGATAGAGCTTGTTCACTGATTGTATCAGATGCTGTTCAAAAGAAGGCTAAAACAATCGTTGGAGCGAGTACAGGTTCATTCAGCATCAGTCTCTCTGCCTATGCAGCAAAAGCTGGTTTGAGTTCCACAAATGTAGTTCCCCAGAACTTGGAATTATCAAAAATAGAACAAATGAAAATCTATGGTGGATTAGTTATTGAGAAAGGGGAGACAGTTGATGAAGCTATTAAAGAGTCAGAAATTATCTCTGCTAAAGAAAAAGGTTATTTCGCAACTCCTGAACAAAACATTCTGACAATAGAAGGTCAAAAAACAATAGGTTTGGAAATAGCGTTACAATCAGAAAAGATTGATTCAATAATAGTCCCAAGAGGATCAGGATCGTTAATATTCTCAATATACAGAGGATTTGAGGATGCAAAAGAATCAGGATGGATAAAGAAAATTCCCAGACTTTATTCCATTTCTTTAGAGAAAACGAAAATTGCTCATCTAGCTGAATCGTTGGAAATGAAGAAACCCTACATGCTAGAAGAAGTTCAGAAATTAGTTAAGGAAACTGATGGAAAAGAGATAGAAATAGATGCAGGAGTAATGATTGATGAAGCATTAACTCTAGCAAGACAAGAAGGATTATTCATTGAACCTTCTTCTGCTTCAGTAATAGCAGCTGCTAGAATACTAACGAATGAGAGAGAGCTTGATTCCACAAATACAGTAGCAATTCTTACAGGTTCCGGTTTCAATGCTTTGAACATCTACGCAGCGCAATTAAGAGGGAAGAAGAAAGTTGTATGGGGATTATCAGAAAGTTCTACTACAAAGTTTGAAATCTTAAATCTCATTGCAGGTAAGAAAGCTACTTATGGCTATTCTGTTTGGGTTTCATTAGGAAAATCTCAATCATTACAATCAATCTATCAACATTTAAACGAGTTAACAGAAAAAGGATTAATTACAGAGATTGAAACTGAAAAGAAAAGAAAGGAATTTGAACTTACGAAGAAAGGATATGAAACCATAGAAAAAATGAGAGATCTAATTGATTACGTTTAATTTTTGATTAGAAGATGAACCTCTCCTATAAAGGAAGAGTAGAACGAGATAGCAGATTAAACAGCAGAGATTAACACTAGATGCTGTAATAAGAATAGCTTTAGTAAGTATAAACCAATCAAAGAAATCTAAGTAGTATACTCCTATTGAAGTTAATTCAAGAACAAAAATACCAATCAGTAAAAAGAACATTCTTTTGTTAGAAGATTTATACACTAGAGCTCCCAAATATCCTAAGAAAGGAATCAACCAGATAAGGTAATGAGGATAGAAGACTCTGTAAAAGATGAAGAATGTTACAAGATAAATAGCAGTTACCAGAATGAAATCTAATTTCTCTTTTTTGATCAAGAAATAAATGATTAACGATGAAACTACAACTAAACCTATTCCCAATAAAATTAATCCTGGTTCGAATTCTAGATTAAAAACATAATAATAAAAACTGAATGATTTAGCATCTCTGATTATTTGCCAACCCAAACCTAAGCTTTTAAAATTTTCATATTTAAGCCATAGATATGCAAGAATCCCACCTGAAGTTCCTAAGCAACTTAAAGTAAAACTGAATGTTTCAAGAAATTTTTTCTTTGTTAATAACCACAAAAAACCAACAGGCAAGAAAATTATAGGAATAACTTTAGTCAAAAAGCCTATACCAATTGAGACTCCTGAAAGCAGACTAAGAATTAAATTCTTCTTGTTTTTATCTTTGTCAATTTTCTGCAAGAAAAAAACTCCGATCAACAAATACAGAAGTGGAAGTCCATCGAAAAGGCCACTAACCGTAGTTATAATTATTACAGGATTCAATAGGAAAATTAGTGATGAATACTCCACAATTTTGTTCTTCTCCTCATTAGTCTTCTGAGCATTCTTTAGTATGTGTTCTAGCAATAATGCATCACAGAAAATAAAAATCACTATGCTGATTTTTCCAGCTATGAAACTTTCTCCAAGAATGAAGATTAGTACTGCTAGAAAATAAATGTAAATTGGTAAATGGTATGGATAACGAATTATTTCTCCATTTATTTCTTTAAATCTAGGTTGTTCGTATAAAGGAACTCCTCTAACAATATAGAGAGCAGCATACCAGGGAATGAGATAATCATAAGAAAACTGCAGATTAGGTTCTATCAATATACTAACTAGAAGATATATTGCAAAAGCAATTAGAAGAGAAATAGTTTTTTTACTAAGCTTCATTAACAATCATAATTGCTTTGTATAAATAATAAGTTTTAGCTCATTTTCTTTTTTTATTTCTCCTTCTTTTAAATACAAACACAATCATTAACAAAGAAACAGTTGAAATAGCAATTTCTGGAAATCCAGTTTCTTCTGGAATCTCATCCTCTACATTCAACCAATCAAAAGCTTTTTCCAAGTCTCTCTCATATTTTATTATGTCATCATAGTAATAATATTCAGTGTAAGGATAGATAACACTGTGCGCTATTGTTTTTTCTCCAAAAAAGACTTCTTCATTAATTTCCGTCCTATTTATGGCATAACAAATAGCTTTACGAATTGAACAAGCTACAGTGTAACCTTCTTTATCATCTCTTGGATTGAAAACAAAATTTGACTCTCCACCAATAACAGGTCGTTGAAGATTGAAAGCCAAAAAACTGAAATTTGGTGAGGGAGATGTTGAGACATTGAAACGTGGATCATCGTCCATAGATCTTCTATCTACAGGAAATTGATTCAAATTCATCCAATCTAATTCTCCTGATTTAAATTCAGCTAATTCTACTGAATCATCAGAAAAAACATGAGCGTTTATTGTCTGAACGAATGGTGTCATACCTGCTGAACCATCAAGAGCACCTATTCCAAACCAATATGGACTGCGTTGAAAAACGGATATCGAGTCTTTGGTAAAGTAATCTAACATGTACTTACCACATCCAAAAGCTGAAGAATAACTATATGAATCCCATTGAGGAGTATCAAAGATTCCAGGATAAAAACCAACAGTTTTGACACCTCCAAGAGATTCCGATACTGTAGGATCTGTGGAGTTTAAGAAGAATTCTGGAATAATCCCCTCTGCGAGTCTCATCCAGAAGTCAGCAAATGGTTCTAATTTAGAAGTTTCTGGATTACCATCAATATGAAGATGAAATGCTAATGGGTCAGAAGGGTCAACATAGATATCTGACATTATCTCTAAATATGGTGGAACTGCGCTAACAATAGGATTTGCCATTGCTAAAATGCT
>JAGLTB010000189.1 GCA_023270155.1 Candidatus Heimdallarchaeota archaeon
TTGTTGGCACAATCGATGGATGGTGGCGGTCACAAACCAGCAGCAGGAGCAGAAACTGATAATTTGGAGATAGTTGTTGAAAAGATAGAATCATGGTGTGAAATGAAAGGATTAGCAATATCTTTTGTAGATTTAAGAAAAAGATAAGATAAGAGTTAATTGATTATCCCTTGACATTTCCTAAGGGTGTAACTCTAACGATAGGATGACCAATTCCTGATACTTTTAATGCGTTTACAACTTCGTCTATATCCTTGTAAGCAAATCCAGCTTCTTCAGCTAAACCAGGCATTGACGCCCCTTTTACATAAATTCCTTTTTCCCTCATTTTCTGCTGGAGGAAATCTCCTCTTATTTGCCTTTTTGCTTTACTTCTACTCATTGTTCTTCCAGCTCCATGAGCGGTAGAACCAAAGCTTACATCCATTGCTTTCTGTGTTCCAGTCAAAAGATAGGAACCTGTTTCCATTGAACCACCAAGAATAATCGGTTGTCCAAGTTCCTTATACTCCTCAGGAATTTCTGTATGATGAGGGGGAAATGCTCTGGTTGCACCTTTTCTATGAACCATCAATTTTTTCTTCTGACCATCTATGTTGTGTTCTTCAATTTTTGCAATATTATGAGCTACATCATAAATTAAATTGAGACCTAATTCATCTTCATCTTTATGAAAAACTTCCGTGAAGACTTTTCTTACATTGTTTGTAATAATCTGACGATTAGCAAAAGCCATATTTGAAGCACAACTCATTCCTGCGAAGTAATCTTCTCCTTCTTTCGAAGTTATTGGAACACTAGCTAGTTCCTGATCTAGTATTGGCAAATTATACTTCCTCATAGCTGTCAAGCAGGTTCTCAGATAATCAGATGCTACTTGATGACCCATACCTCTTGAGCCACAATGAATCATAAGAGTTACTTGATTGGTTTTGAGTCCGAATTTTGCACCCATTTCAGGATCAAATATATCTCCAGGTTTTATAACTTGGATTTCTAGATAATGATTTCCTGATCCAAGCGTTCCTAGCTGTCTTAATCCACGACTTTTTGCTTTATCACTAACCTTTGTATGATCTGCACTAGGCATCTTACCTTGACTTTCGATTCTTCGGACATCTTCTTCACGGGCATATCCATTCTCTAAACACCATTGTGCACCATTCTCAAGAACTTCATTAAAAACTGAACGAGAAATACTAGCTAAAAATGGATCATGAGAAAGTTTTACACCAACACCCGCGGGAACTCTTCGAAATAGTTTCTCTACAAGTTCTTTTATTTTTGGACGAACATCTCTCTCTTCTAATGTAGTCGTTAACATCCTAACTCCACAATTGATATCAAAGCCTACTCCACCAGGACTTATCACTCCTTCCTCCATATCCATAGCGGCGACTCCACCAATGGGAAAACCGTAACCGCGATGTGCATCTGGAAGAGCAATTGCATACTTTTGTATTCCTGGCAATGTAGCAACATTAGTTATTTGATCGATTACCCCACTGTCGATTCCTTTCTTGAGAGCAGGAGTTACAATCAATCTTACCGGAACTCTCATTCCTTTTTTGAATGACACAGGAATTTCCCAAGTAGATTGATCTATTTGTTTCATCGGAACATTGTTACTAGACATTTTACTCATCTTTAGAGAATTTTGTGTTTTAATAAACCTCTTGGTTTATCAGAAAATATGCAAAAAGGGATTGTTTTTAATCATAAATTATTGTTATTTTTTGAGAGCCATGTTCAAATATAACATACTAACAGAAGAAGTGAAATCTGATTTCGCTTTTGAAGTTTATTCAGATACTCTTTCAGAGCTCTTCAGAGGTGCTGGCATTGCTATGATGGAAGCAATGGTTGAAGTGAGTAAAATTGTAATAAAGAGAACATGGAATATCGAAGTGAAATCTGAATCATTAGAATTACTGCTTTATGATTTTCTAAGTGAGTTAGTTTATTTGAAGGATGTTGATGTCGCGCTTTTCAAAGATTATGAAATAGAAATAAATGAGAATAAAGAATATTCTCTCTCTTGCAAAGCTCATGGGGCAGAGATAGATTACGAAAATGATGTGTTGTTAACAGATGTAAAAGCAGTAACAATGTACAAGTTTTTAGTAGAAGAAAGAGAAAAGGATTGGTACTGCCACATTATTCTAGATTTATGAAATCCTGAAAGATTTTTGAATAAAAATCCAAAAGTCCTTTATATTGAGTTAGAAAGGTTTTCTTTCAAGAATTATAAAAGATATCCATGAGATAATCTTTATAAACTGAATTGTTTTTTGTTAAAACAATCCTACAAAATAGAGGAATAAAAATGGGCGATATAGTAATTAAAGATAAATATACAATAAAAGATGACCTACTTTACACAAAAGAAAGTGAGTGGGTTAAGCAGGAAGGAGATGTATGGATTTATGGAATATCCAATTATGCTAGTGTTGAACTCGGGGAACTAGCGTACGTTGAACTTCCAGCTGTTGGAGATACCTTTTCAAATGCTGATTCTATGGGTATTATTGAAGCCCTTAAAGCAGTAGTAG
>JAGLTB010000190.1 GCA_023270155.1 Candidatus Heimdallarchaeota archaeon
TAATGTAAAGAGTAATGTTTTTGAATCTCCACTCACAGATGAAGTATCAATATCCTCCCATTTTACGTTTGCAGAAGTAGTTTTATTTGCATCGAAAACAATTCCATCGATCTCAAGTGTTGCATCGAATTCAGTACACCATTCGAGGATATTCATTTTTATGTTGTCTCCTTTCCTAATTTTTGTTCCATCAGTAAGTAATTCGAAATCGTTGTCTTTTCTCTGATAGTATATTTCATTAATGGTAGGAGAATTAGTTTCCGAAAATTCCCACATAGGGATTCCTGTATCATCATCTCCAACATATGCAGGAGATATTAGGGATAAATCAACACCCATTGCAGCCAATATTGTTGGGGAGATACTCTTATGAGTGATTGGTATCTTACCAAGAGAGTGCTGGACAGAAGTATTACTGAAAATAAAGGTCATTTCTGATCTCGCCCAATTCGGAGCAGGCCATGGAGCACCCCCATGAGTATTATAATACATTCCATGATCAGCTCCTATGATGAATAATGTTTTGTCGAGAACACCTGCTGCGTCTAGAACATCATAAACTGCTCCTACTGCTCTGTCACTTATAACCAAAGATTCCATATATTCTGGTGTAATTTTACTACTCCATTGAGTTGTAGTTACACCATACGAAGCTGCTTGATCTGGTTCTGTAACATGTATTCTCAAATAAAATCGTTCATCCGTATTGTTAGTTACCCACTCTGCTGCTTTATTACCCAGAAAATCCGCATTAAGAAGGTAATGCGGGTAAAATCCAGCTGATTCGGAGAAAGGAATAAGAACTGCGCTCATGGTTTCTGGGTTATCTGGAACCCAAGTGAGATTTTCAGATGAAAACCAATAATCAACGTCTGAACCTTTACCGACGTTATTGAAAATTGGATCCCAGTGAGTTGGATCGATATTTATGTAAGTGTAATCGAATTGTGTATTTCCCCAAGGGAAAAAAGAAGCAATTTGAACACCTGAACCAAAACTATCTTTCAACCTTTCAAATGTTGTTAATCCATCAGGAATTGCAAGCTTTTCAGATCCTGCTCCAAAAACATTACGGGTAACTCCATGAATATCTTGACTATATCCTGTTTCAAGTGTTGAAAGACAAGGATTTGTACTTACAGATTGAGTAGTTACTCTCACAAGTTGCTCAAATCCATTCTCAAGAACACGTTGACAATTTACCAGAGTTCCATTGTTAACAAGTTTTGAGAACCATTCAGCATTTACTCCATCCCAAGTAAACAATACAACATTATCAAAATAAGGCTCATCTTGCTCTTCAAAGAGTGTTATTGTACTTTTCAAAGTAATTTCACTAGCAGTAATTCTTAAACCACTGACAGCAAAAAAAACCATGAGTATCATTACAGAGATAAAAATACGTTTTTTCATATTATCAAAGTCAATTTTAGATAAGCATTGATAATGAACTATAAATTGTTTTCGAAGACAAAATTAAAGAAAAGCTTGTAATTCTCACTTAGTATCAAATAGATTAAGAAAATAAAGGAGAATGAATATTAATTCTTCCTTTTTGCTTATTTTTGGTGTAAATTTATAAATGAAGTACTTTTATTTATAATCATGTTTCAGAGAAAAGAAGAAATTTTAGGTAGTGTTTTAGCTTTAATAATAGTTGTTACTCTTCTTAGTAGTTCCTTAGTGTCAGCAAATCTAGCTTCAGAAGAAGCTGGAGTTATTAAACAAGCAGTCTCCAATACAAGCGTTATTTTGATGATAGGAGATGGAATGAGTTTTGAACAAGTAAAACTTGCTAAGTTAGTTGAATATGGGCTTTCAGATAATTTAACAATGGAAAAATTGCCTTATTATGCTTCAGTTCGAACAGCAGATTATGAGAATAAAACAACAGATTCTTCTGCATCAGCAACAGCTATGGCTACTGGGTTTAAAACACGTGATGGATATCTAGGCATTGATAGAAAAAAAGTAGAGGTTATAAATATTGTTGAAATTGCTCAACAATTGGGAAAAAGTACAGGAATAGCAGTTACTTCTCCAATTTATAAATCAACTCCAGCTGGTTTTTTGGTTCATGGGGATATCGAATATGATTATGATGGAATAATGGATCAAATCGTAGAAACGAATGTTGACGTATTATTTGGAGGAGGAAGTGACTATCTAACTACAGAGAGAATCGATATACTCCTAAGCTATGGTTATAACATCACTTATACTCGAGATGAATTTCTTACATTGAACTCTGAAAAATTAGTAGGTTTGTTTGATGGCGGTCAACTTCCACAAGAAAAGCTCAGAAATACTTCTTTGGTACCTTCATTAGCAGAGATGACTACAAAAGCATTAGACTTGCTTTCAGATGATGAAGATGGATTTTTCTTGATGGTTGAAGGTAGTCAGATTGATTGGGGTTGTCATGAAAATGATATTGTATACGCAGCTTTAGAAGGAATTGCATTCGATTATGCAGTCAAAGTAGCATATGAGTATGTACAAACACATGAAAATACAATTCTGATTGTAACTGGTGATCATGAAACAGGTGATTTGAAGATTGTCAGTTCTGATTTAGATGATACACTTCCTATGGATTTGGTGACAGAAGAGGAAATTAAAAACCAAAGAATTGCACGCGCAAATGACATCGAGGTTACTTGGGGATCAGAACGCCATACTTCAAAGCATGTCCCTCTATTTATCCATGGAGAAGCTTTCAATGATATCGAAAAAGGAATTTTAATACAAAACACTGATATCTTCAATATCATGAACCAAACTTTCTATGGGTTGCCAATCTCTATTACTGATATATCTCCACCTTCAACCTCCGAAACGAGTTCATTTAAAGTATTGACTATGCTAATTCCTTTATTCATTGTTCCAGTATTTTTAGTGTTAAAAAAGAGGAAATATTAATTTCTTCTAATTTATTTCTAACTAATTTTTTCACTTTTCTTTCTTTAATAATTTTTTATTTTCACTCTATTACCCAACCCAACTTATTTATAGCACATTTTTTAACGCTCTTTAAGCTAACTAGATGATTTAAGTGATAGATACAGAACAGTTTCTTTCCTTTCTTTCCGAGCAAGGTTTTTCTCTTGCTACAGGTGTTCCTTGTTCCTATTTCAAAGACACTTTTGTTTCACTTGAGAAATCTAAGGAAATTAACTATATTCCTGCAACTAGAGAAGATGAAGCTGTTGGAATTATCTGTGGATATTTCTTGGGAGGGAAAAATGGTTTTCTTATTCTCCAAAATTCTGGTTTAGCAACTATCGGTGATGCTCTCACTTCTCTTGCTCAGCTTTACAAGATTCCCCTACTGATGTTTGTTAGTTACAGAGGTTTAGAACCTGATGCAGATTTTCCTGAACATCTTGTTATGGGAGATGTCACTGAAGATGTTCTCGAAGCATATCAAATTCCTTACTGGATACTCTGTGAAGAAAACTGGAAGAATACCATGGAACAAGCACTAAAGGTAATGAAAGATTCTTCTTTACCTGTTTGTGTTCTCGTCAAGATGGGGGTTTTAAGTCAATGAAGGGAGCAGAAGTAATTCAAAAATTAAATGAATACTTAACTGGTGAGGAGTTAATTGTCAGCTCAAATGGTAATGTAAGCAGACAAGCATATAATTTCCTTCCTCAACCTCAAGTTTATCTAAGAGGAAGTATGGGATTACCGGTCTCAATTGGCCTGGGACTAGCTATTTCTCAACCTAAGAAGAAGGTTATAGTTATCACAGGTGACGGTAATTTTCTGATGGGATTAAGTTCTGTAACAACTGTCGGTTTTGCTAAACAAAATAATCTCAGGATACTAATTATCGATAATGAATCTTATGCAACAACTGGATGTCAAGAAACAGTTTCTTCAGCACTTAACTATGGTGAAATGGTCAAAGGGATGGGAATAGAATCAGTAATGTCAATCGATCTCACAAAAGAGAAGGAAATGACTTCTGATTTATTAGACCAGTTTGTCAATAAAGAGGAATTACAGGTTTTACATATTCGAGTTGAAATAGATGATATCAATCTTGAAAATATTCCTTGGCATCCTATTGAAATAAAAGAAAATTTTCAAAATAGATAGAAAGTATCATTTAAATAATTTCCAACTTATTTCTGTTTAATGAATATCTTCATACATTGTTTTGGTCAAGTAAGAACTATTACTAAAGAAGCCAAAGTAAGTATAGATGTTCCATCTGGAAGTTCAGTTACGCAAGCTATTGATATCTTTGTTAAGAAATTTGGTGAAGAACTTGAAAGATTACTTTATAGAGAGGAAAAGTTGAGAGATTTTTATTCTATACAAATTGATCGTAACAACGTTAGAAATGATGAGTTAAGTGATACTAAAATAGAAACAAATCAAACAATTTCCATAATTCCTTTTGTATCTGGTGGTTGATTTAGTAATCAAAAGAAAAGATGGATGAAGCTAGTAAAAAGAAAGAGGGTGGATAATAAGAAATGAAGACTTTGTACTAGCTTCAAAGTTCATATCAATTAGGGTATATAAACCCCACAGAAACTTCTTGTTGAAAAATAAGGGGAAGCTAGCCGAAGAAATTTAGAGTATAAGGGGATAAATGGAGTTAATATTAGGAAAGCTAGCTTCAAAGTATTATTCTAACTTCAGTTTATAAACTCGGCAATTTCTTATACTTACAAAAGAGGATTTGTTTCAGAGTATCTTCTGATTATTTCTTTCTTTTTCTGAATCTCTTTCTCTCTCATTTCTATCTCCCAAACTGACTGATCTTTTAGCTCATCATGATCAAGAACAGTTATCTGAGTTAGGGAGAGATTGTTGTCTTCATCTACTGTAATTTTACCTTCATCGACGAGATTTTCTAGTCCCACAGCTATTCTCTGATATTCGTGTAAAAGGTTGCTTGAATGTTTGATAAGGTTGAAGAGATAGTTTATGTTTACTGTTCTTTCGTCCTTAAGAAGTTGAATAATCTTATCCTCGAATGATTGTTTAGAAGCCTTTCGAGATTCTTCAGTATTTCCCCAGATTAGAGCCATGTTGTCATCAAAAAAGAGGAGAGTTTAGAATATAAAAACTTGAAAAATAACTAATATCCTGCAGTTCTTCTTAATCTAAATCCAATAGCACTGCTGATAGCGAATATAAATGAAAAAGCACCTGTCAGAATAAGAAATATATTAGCTTCAGGATAATCTAATTTTCCTGCTATGTTTCTGTATAGAAATCCTCCGCACATAGCAATGAAAAGAACAATTGCAAGTGTAAAATAGATCCAAGCTTGACCAATCATACTGCACTTTGTGGAACAATATCTATATCTGCTATATCTTGTTGTAAAGCAAAATTGAGCACAAGCATCTAATTCTTTTCCACACACTCTGCAATAGTCAGTTCTGAAACACATACCCAATATTATGATTCATCCTTTATATAATTTCGCAGAAGCTTGGAAATAGAAAGAAGAAGAACTGGAAAACTACTCATAATCTGCTGTTCTTCTTAATCTGAATCCAATAGCACTAAGAAGAGCAAAGAACAGTGAAAAACTCCCCATAAATATAAAGAAAGTTTTTGCATCTGAATAAGTAGTTTGAAGATTCGCAAATGAAGCTATAAATCCTATACCAATTGCAATGAGAAAAAGTATTGCTACAATAAAGTATATCAAAGCTTGACTGATCAACCTACACTTCATAGAACAGTATCTAGGAGGTCCATATCTTGGTCTAAAACAATATTCTTTATACGGATCCATTACTTCTCCACAACTTTTGCAGATTAGATGTTTAGTACTCATAAGAAAGATATAGTAAGTTATTATTTATAAAATTAACCAAAATATATGAGATAAAAAAAAAGTAGATACTGAAGGATGATTTTCAGAAGATTTTGTATGTCATTATCGTGTTTTCTGAATCTTCTGAACAGCTTTTACAAGTTGGAATATCTTCTTCTGTCTCTTCTTCCTTATTCTTCTTATCCTTTTTATTTACTGGTTTAGCAGACATGGGTAGAACCTCCTTTCACCCCTTCATCCAAAGAAGAAGGGTGAGAGAAACTAAGACTTTGATCATAAGGATTCACTTCGCGGAATAGTGCGTTTTTTCTTAGTCCTAATTTCTCTCAGGGTGTCTTAAATGACCAGTTTTTACCGCTCATTGACCATCATCAGTTCTTCTAGAGAGAACCTCTATGAAGAACTATTTCACACAAAGCTAACTCTCGTTCTCTCTGTAATCGAGAGGTTAGTTTGTAATCTATATGCCTTTCAATATCTTTGATATTATAAGGAGCTGAGTTTTGAACCATCAAACACTCTCCAAGCTGATTTAAGAGAGTGAAGAGATCGTCTTCATTCTGGAACTCCATGTTATAGACTTCCTGAAGAACAGTATAACTCCTAATAATATTCTCTTTATAGTTCTGTTTTACTGTATTCACTTTACTTCTCATCGACATCAACTCCTTGACTTTCTCACTTTAAACGGGGTGTAATCTTGCCGTATGAGTTGATTGTCTCAGACACATATATAAACATATCTTTTTTCGTGAGACAGTTATCTCATAAAGAGTGAGAATATTTAAATAACTGGAGAAAAACAGTATATATAAGGAAATTTAATACGTTGATAAGAATGGATTACGAGGATGTTATTACTAATGAACCTGAAGACGTTAAAATTGTTTTCAATCCTCGGATCACTGATATTTTAACAGATACAAATTATGCACCAGTAATAAAAGCGCTTACTGCTGGTTTCCTCACAGTTAAAGAATTAATTAACAAATATGAGGAGATTACAGGTATTGTAAAATCCCCCAAGACAATGTATAGATATCTCAAAGATTTGAAAAAACATGGTGCAATCATACAAGTTGGGCAAAGAGTAACTAAAGGAAAGAAAGCAACTGAAGCTCTTTTTGGTCGAACAGCCAAAATAATCTACTTTTATCAAGCAGACAGAGACTTTTGGACTAGTGAAGATTTCAAAGAGGAAAGTGAAATAGTTCTGAAAAGGATGGCTATAGTGTTTAGTAAAAGATGGGATATCCCTAAACCAAAGACAGACTGTTTGAGACAACTTTTGATTCAAAATGATGATTATATACCTAATGAAATAAAGAGGATTTTGGAAATTTATGTTAAACAAACAGAGAAAGAAAGCCAAGAAATTTCCAGTCAAGAGATGTATAGAATCGTGAATTTGGCTAGATCTATTGTTCCAATGCTGGAAACAGAGTATCTTGAAAAAGAACTAAAGAAATGTTTTCCATCTAAAGTCAAATCATAGTTATTCTTCAGTAGTAGGTTGGCTAAATCTATCTTTTATATTATAAAAAATCCCGAAGAAACCAGTAATATAACCAGGAATAGGGAACATAGTTAGAGCAATAATAAAGGGAGTAATTAGACCAATTGGTGCTTCGGAATAGAGAATCCCAACCAAAGACGGTACAAGTACAACAGCGAATGCTGAAGACCATATGAAAAGATCCTTTACAGAATGTTTTGTGAAGCATCTGAACGAACAGTATTTACTATTCTTTGTACTCCAGCCTTTATTGATCTCTTCTTTTCCACAGACAAGGCATTGATTAGTCATTAAGTCCATATCTGAAGAATAAAATCCAGTATAAAACATTTATGTCACGGTGTCGCCTAAAAAGGAAGGTACAGCAATTAGAAAAAGCTTACAGCAAAAGATTGTAGGAGTTTTTATAATGAATTTCTACTAACTAGATTAATGTAAATTTCTCCACAGATAATAGAAATGAC
>JAGLTB010000191.1 GCA_023270155.1 Candidatus Heimdallarchaeota archaeon
AACTCCATTTCATGATTCTCATAAACAACGGAATAGTCAAACAATTCTCCTTCTTCAAAAATTATTTTGAAGTAATGACCATTATACTTTTCTCCTCTATATTTGAAAGATGTTTCATATTTGCAATCGAAAAAGGAGTATGGAAATTCAGCATAATCAGAATAATCAGTGATGAAAGAGAAAGATGGAGACTCCACTGGTAAGAACAAAGCAAAAAGACCATACCAGAAATAATTATTGAAAAAAACTTGCATTATATCTAGAGGAACTGCGATTTCGTAAACATTTCCATAAGGCTTTCCATTGGCATCAGTAGTGTAAATTAATCCTTCTTCCAAATCTAGAGCTATTCCAATCCCTACTGTTTCAGTGATTCTATCATAATTGAAACGCGTGAATAGTGTATAATTATAGCAACTCTCCGTTGTACATTTTAGAAACGCAAGTACCTTCATATATTCAGAACAACGATAATGTAACCAATCATCCTCAGTGGTTAAATTCCAGAAACTATAATCCGTTTTGTATGTTACAGTATCTATAACTTCTTTTGAATCATCATAGATTTGATATTCTTTAAGATAACTAAATTTGTAAAAATCTTCGTAATCCCCCCATATATGATTCTGATTACTTGATGTATAAAAAGGTGATAGTACCAATATCACAATTAGTGAAGTTAGATAATTACTCTTTTTTTTATGCATGGTAATTGATCATATAATATTAAACAGAAGTAGAATAAGTTTCTTTCGTGTATATCATTTATTGTTTTCATATTTTTCTCACAAAGGTTTAAGTAGAGTTTTTCACAATAATTCACTTGAATAATGGATTCAAAATCATTATTTTAAGAAGTGATAAAAATGTCAGCAAAAATATTTTTCGCAAGTGTACTAACATCGATTCTAATCTTAGCACCAGTAACTTATTTTGTTTTACCAGTACTTTATCCTAACATGAAACAAGGTGTTGTTATTCAGAGTACTTATGTGAATTTTGATACTGAAGCATACATCTATGATGACGAATTAACCTACAAAATGATGGATGAAACAACTTATACAATAACAACACAAGGTGATTCGAGTCTAATAGTTCTTTTTACTGCAGATGGAATTATGACATTAGATGCTGTTTTCACACAAAAAAGTGCTTATCATATAGCTTTAGTAATAAGCGGAGAAGGTAACAGAACTATCTACGTAGACTGGTTTGAAGGAACAACACCAGCAGCTGGAACTATTCGTCAACTAACTTATGACATCACAATAAACTTTGCAACTGGTTCATTAATAGCTGGAGATTATACTATCTCTGTTTATTGGAAATCAAATTTTGATTCAACAGGAACCTATAATTCACTTAGTGTGAATCACAATAATTCATATGAATATGACAGATCATTTTGGATTCAAGAAGTAAGTGCGTAGTTACTGAATTCTTCCACTTTTTTTTATTGTTGTTTGATAAAAGCAAGCTTTTAATAGCATTAAATTTTCACAAAAATTCATGAGTAAAGAAACAAGTGATGTTATTAAATTACGAAATCTAGGTAAAACTAAAATCAAAATCACTCCTATAGGGCAAGGAGTGATGCAGTTTGCGGGGGGTACTACTTTCATGAAATTCATGTATCCAGCACTCACAGATCAGGAATCTAATGCTATTGTAAAAACAGCTTTAGATGGAGGAATTAACTGGTTTGATACTGCTGAAGCTTATGGTTTTGGGTTGTCAGAGGAGAAACTATCGAAAGGTTTGCAGGCAGCTGGTGTAGAAGATAAAGATGTTGTAATTGCAACAAAGTGGATGCCTATGATGAGAAGAGCAAAATCAATTAGAGAGACTATTGCTAATCGTATAAAACATCTTCATCCTTATTCTATTGATTTACATCAAATCCATATGCCATATTCATTATCATCCTTCCAAAAACAGTTTGATGCGATGGCTGATATCCTTGAGCAAGGGCATATCAAATCAATTGGGATAAGCAATTTTTCTGCTAAACAGATGATAAAAGCTCATGAGATTTTAGAAGAAAAAGGATTAGTACTTGCATCTAATCAAGTAAACTACAGTCTTATCAAGAGAAATATCGAATCAAACGGGGTGCTAGATGCTGCTAAAGAACTGGGAATAACTATTATTAGCTGGTCACCCCTACAGAGAGGAATATTATCAGGTAAGTTTCATAAAGATGAAGAGATGTTTAAAAATCAATCTTCTATGAGAAGATTACGAAGTAAAAAACAAATCAAAGAGAGTCAACAATTAATAGAGACTTTAGAGAGTATAGCAAAATCTCACAAAGCAACAATCGCTCAAGTCGCTTTAAACTGGTTGGTTAATTTTCATGGAAAAACTGTCGTTGCTATTCCTGGTTCTACAAAAGCAAAACAAGCGAAGTCTAATGCTGAAGTAATGAAACTTAAATTATCCAAATCTGAGCTCTCAGAGATAGATAAGGTTTCTAAACAATTCTTATGATTCTTCAGTTTTTTTCTGAAAGAATCACAATAAATTTTTATAATACAGATTATTAGCTAGATTTTGATGAAAGATATCTTCTGCCCCAATTGTGGTCAAGTTCATAAATCAGAAGGACAATTCTGTGAGTATTGTGGAAACAATCTTGAGAAAGTAATTCTTCAATTTAAACAAGATCAACTTCCCATTAGATATCAAGCAGCTGAACGAACGCAGACTTATCAACAAGGTCCTGTAGATCAACAAGCGAGAGTATCAGGTGGGAGAAGATCATCTTCAGCAAGAATATTTAGTCTAATATTCATGATTGCAGCAGGAGTTATACTCTTCCTATATTTCTATACTGGTTACTTTTCCGATTTTATATTTTATATTCTGATAGGTATTTTTGGCGTTTTCTTCATAATATCTGCTTTGATTTCTTCCATAGTTAACCCAAGAAGACATTACAGAAGAAGCAGCTATTGCTATGGTCCATGTTATTGTTCTGGAAATGAGTGTGATAATTGTGGAGATTGTGGAAGTGGTTGTGGAGATGGTTGTGATTGTGGAGACTGCGGAGACTGTGGTGGTGGCTGTGGTGATTGTGGGGATTGTGCAGGTGGCTGTGGTGATTGTGGAGGATGTGATTGCAATCACAGCGGATTAGGATTCTTTGTTGGATTATTCTATCTAATATTTAGTAAGAACGAAAAGAAAGAATGATCTCTTAACTTTAATCCAAAACTCCTCATCATTTTTATCTATATGAAAGGATAATTCATTGATGCTACCTTTGCATTTAGGACAGTATTTTTCCTCTTCTACAAAATCCAAAAGTTCGTTTTTATGGAAAATATGATTGCATGGTTTTATTCTCGCTATTTCGTCATTTGGATTAACTATTTTTGAACACAAATTACAAAACAGTACTTTATTTCCACAACTATTACAGAGAAGAGATCCTTCTTTATTTGAAAGAGTTACATCATATCCACAATAAAAACAGTGGTATTTCTTCCTACTAATTTCCCTTCCGATTTTCATGTGGATGCCTATACTGACCCAGCCTGCTATTAAGAGAAACAAACCTAGGAAAATGATAGGGAACATAATTACAAACAAAAACCAAAGATCTGGATCTCTGTTGAATAATGGAAATGCAATAGCAAAATAAGTTGCGAAGAAGAATATTCCTGCTGGAAGCAGAACAAATCTGAAACTAGTAAATTGACATCTGAAAGAGCAGTAAATTGTAGAACTAAATCTAGATTCAAAGAATGATTTTTTCTTCTTAATCTTTATTCTTTCCTCACATATTCTACAGTATAAGCTCATCTGAATTATTTCGGCAAACAAAGACATATAAACATATTATTATCTGTAAAGCAGTTTTACAAAATAATTTTCTAGAAAGATTTATACATGACTAAAATAATGAGTCACACATGTTCCGAATGAGAGAATATGAACCTCCAAAAAGGGTTCAAGTCGCAATAAAAAATTTGTTTATAATTATGGCTTATTTTATGATAGTAACTTTATTCCTTGCCATAGCCTATTATCCTGAGAAATATCAATTCTTCTATGAACACATTAGTAACTTAGGTGGTTTTAACAGTAGCTTGGGAGCTCTTAACTCTGATTCAATGATCATCATGATGATTGGTTTTGGATTATGTGGATTACTTGTATTGACTGTAGGTATACTGTATTTCGTAAATAGAGATTTACATCTATGGTTACCAAAAGGTATATTGAGCGTCTTGTTAGCTGTTGGAGCTGCAGGTATTGCTATACCTTTGGATCACTCATTGAGACTACTACATCTAGCAGGAGCTGGTATTTTCATTGGAGGGTTTGCTGCGTTCAATGCTTTACTACAAATCTCGAGCTTACTCAAGAAAAGAAAAGACAAAGTAGCAGATGTTAATAAACTAGACACGATATGGGATATAACACTTTCAGCAATAGTGATAATCATTCTACTAGGGTACTTCACTATTTTTGCTTTAGATTGGCTAGCAGTAGGACCAATCAATTTGGGGCCAATGTTCCAAAAAGCTGTTGTATTTGCTGAAATACTAGCACTATACTTCATAGACAATAAAGATGTATAAAATAAACAATAACATTCACTTTTTTTTTGTTAGATAAATTTAAAATCAAAAACTCATATTAAGATTAGAGTTGTTATACTCAATAAATTAAAAGATGTGAAAAAATGTCAACAAAAGTATTTTTAGCAAGTGTATTAGTCTCCTTAGTAATAATGGCCCCGCTAGCCTACTTCATACTTCCTATGTTATATCCAAATATGAAGGGGATAGAAACAGATGAGGATGAAGGAATTGTTCTTCAATCAATATATGAAGAATTTGAAACAGTAGCTTATATAGAAGATTATACTCTCAAGTATGAGCTTATTGATGCAACAGAAGTGACTATAACAACGCAAGGAGAATCATTTCTAGCTATTCTTTTTACAATGCAGGCAATAATGACAATATCCTCTCTTATGGTCGGAAGTTTAGCATTTGATATCTCTTTAGCAGTAGAAGGAGTTGGAAATAGAACTCTCAAAGTTGTTTACACCGATGTGACAAATCCAGGTTCAATCAGACAAATGCCTGTTGATGTAACCATTAATTTTGTTACTAATTCACTAATAGCTGGAAATTATACAGTGGGTGTTTATTGGAGATCGGAAACTAATCAAGGTGGCGCAAGTTCCTTGGTAGGATACAATGTTGCTGATTATATGTTTCCAAGATCACTTTGGGTCCAGGAGATGAAAGCTTAAATCTCTCCAATTTCCATTTTTTTTAAAAACTCTTTTAAATGTAAAAATAATATTCTTTTGATATGTCTGAACTCTTCTGTACAAAATGTGGTAAATTACATGAATCTGAAAGTGAAGTCTGTGAGTACTGTGGGTATAATCTGAAAGAAGCAATTGAACGCTTTAAAACTAAAAAGAATGGTGTTAAGAATGGTCATATAACAGATTCCAGCAAAGAGGAAATTGAGGAAAAAGAAGCAACAGGGATGGAATTTTACGAACAGATAAAGGAAGGTGAAAAAAGAAGAAAAAAATATGAAGCTAAAAAGAGGTCTGAGGGTTGTTCATCTTCAGGCTCTGGTGATTATAGTGGTTGTGTTGACTGTATAGGTTGTACAGAATGTTTCAGCATTTCATCTGGTTTAGGTTTCTTAGTTAGTTTTACTTATCTTCTGTTCCACAAAAACAGATGTAGAAACTAAACCTATTTTTCTCAAAACTCTTTTAAAGAGAGAGGAGATAATATTTTTTGATATGTCTGAAATTTACTGTCCAGTTTGTGGGAAAGAACATTCCATGAGTTCTAGACACTGTGTATCTTGTGGTGAAGATTTGGAAGAAATTATCTTAGATTACAAAAACAAACATCTTCCTATATCCTTCAATAATGATAAACTAAAGAAAGCTCAACCAATAGACGAATGGGAGAAACAGAGACAAACTATATTGAAAATAAAAGAACAAGAAAAAGCACGAGAGAGAATAGAAAGATTAGAAGAACAACAACAAATATCTGAATCTGAAAAAACTAGCAAAAGAAGGAAACGATCTTTAAGTCGAAAAACTTGTTGGGATTGGGTTCTTGAATATCTACTCTCCTTACTTACTTGTGGATTTTCTGATTGTCGGAGAGATTGTGGGAGAGATTAAGTAAGAATTCTCTACTGACATAATATTCTCAATTTTAATATGTAAAACCTATCCTCTCTCCTTAATCATTTTTCGCAGAATCCTTTTAAAGAGAATTGAGAGTTAGCTTTCTGATATGTCTGAACTCTATTGTGCAAATTGTGGAAAACTTCATGAATCTGAAAGCAAGTTCTGTGAATATTGCGGAAATGACTTGAAAGAAGCTATTCTAAGATTCAAACAGAAACAACTTCCTATAAAATTTGATGAAAGCTTACCCTCACAAAAAAAGAGAGAAAGAGAACAAGCTACATTCTTTTGTCCTAAATGTAAACTTGAAAATTCTAGGGAAAATCTATCTTGCGAGTTCTGTAATGAAGATTTCTCTAAATATAACATTAGTAGCTCTGTACAAAATCATACCCGAAAAAAAAGAGCTCAAGAAGAGCAAGCTTTTGCATTGGAAGATGTCCTCTGTATCCTCTGTGACTGCTGTTAAATCTTAATCATCTTTGATTAGGTAGATAGTAGATAAGAAAGAAGCTATCAAAAAGATTGAAATTATGAGTATTTTTCATAAACTACAATTTTTCTCAAAACTTTTTTAAATTGATATACGATTACTCTTTTTGATATGTCTGAA
>JAGLTB010000192.1 GCA_023270155.1 Candidatus Heimdallarchaeota archaeon
TGCTAATTTAGTTGAAGAGGCTACTAAAATGAGCGAAGAAGTCAAGCTCTTTGGAAAATGGGATTTTTCCGAAGTATCAGTAAGTGATTTAGGTTTACAAAGATATATTTCCCTTCGGCCAATATATTTTCCTCACTCAGGAGGAAGGAATCAAGATCAACGATTTAAGAAAGCAGAAACGAGTATCGTAGAGCGCTTTGTTAACAAATTGATGAGAAAAGGGAAAAATGCAGGAAAGAAACAAAGAGCAATCAATGTTGTACGGGTAGCATTTGAAATAATACATGAAAGATCTGGACATAATCCAGTTCAAGTATTAGTTGATGCCATTAGAACTGCTGCTCCAAGAGAAGAAACCACTCGTTTAACTTATGGCGGTGTAGCTCAACATATTGCTGTTGATGTTGCTCCTTCTAGAAGAGTAGATCTAGCATTAAGATTCTTAACAGCTGCAATTTATCAGAAAAGTTTCAATAACATAAAAAGCTTTGAGGAGATAGTAGCAGAAGAATTAATTCTTGCAGCAAAAGGTGAACAAGCTAGTGCTGCAGTGAAGAAAAGACAAGAAATTGAAAGAATAGCTCTTTCAGCAAGATAAAGTGAACTGGTGAAAAAAATGGGTAAAAGACCAGCAAGGTGTTATACAAAAGTAAGTGGTCCCGCAAATACAAGAGTAGGTCAGTACGTTAGAGGAGTACCAGACTCAAGAATAAGATCTTATGATACAGGTAACAGAAAAGCTAATTTTCCAGTAGACGTACACCTTGTTTCAACAGATAAATGTCAAATTAGACACACAGCTTTAGAAGCAGCAAGAATTGCAGTAAATAGACATCTAGAAAGGAATTTGGGAATAGAAAACTATCATATGACTATTAGAATTCATCCACATCATATACTTCGAGAAAATAAAATGATGGCAGTAGCTGGAGCGGATAGAATTCAAGATGGTATGAGAAAATCATTCGGTAAACCCACTGATAGAGCAGCACGCGTAAAAGAGGGACAAGAACTAGTAACTGTTAGAACTTATGCTCAAAATTATCATATTGTTAAAGGCGCACTAAAAAGAGGAGCAGACAGATTTCCTACAAAATGTACATACAAAATAGGAAAAGGCGAAGAACTAGTAAAAGAAATAGAGAAGACCGGAAAATTCACAAAAGTAGTAGTGAAGGCTAAAAAACCTGAAGAGGAAGATAAGTCAGACGAAGAATCGGACGAAGAAACTGCAGAAGAAACAACAGAAGAAGATCAATCGGGCGAAGAACAAGAATAAAAGCCCATCACTATTTTTATCTATTTTATTTTAAGTCTTAAAATTTTTAGTACTAGAAGAAAATAAAAATAGAAAAGTACTCGGAGTTTTATTACAAGGAACAGAAGAGGTTCTGAATAGGTAGCTATAGTTAAAAAATCTGTTTTTAGAGACTTTCTTCTACTCTAGCTTCCCAATCAAGCGTCTCAACAAATTGATTGTCAAGTGAGATAATGTCTTTTTCAGTTATGGGATTATATTCATCAACAGCAAATTCTATAGCTTGTTCTTCATTAACAGCAACAACCCGATAATGATAGTCTATTCTTTCAACACGAGTGACAATAACATAATAATCACTTACATCTTTGTCTCTAACAATTTTAGGTTCTTTTCCTGTTGTATATCCTTCTTTTGGCATGGTTCAGTATAATTGAAAGTGATATAACAAATATTCTAATGAACTCAAAGCTTGATTAAGAACAAAAGAATTAAAAGTAAGACATCATTTTCTGTTTTAGAAATGGCTTGGTAACTCAGTCGGCAGAGTGCGAGACTCATAATCTTGCGTAACAAAGGGCTAGAATGTCGAAGATGAGCTATCTCGAAGTCGGGGGATCGAGACCCCCCCAAGCCACCACTTCTCTTACCTTTATTAAAAAAACTGACTTAATTTCTAAAAAAAGTGAAAAATAAAAGGAAAGATATAGGGCTCTAAAGTTTTACATGTTGATGATTTTGGATAATTTCGGATTCATCTTCAATCGTCATTTTTGTCATTGAATCTCCTTGAGTTATGTTATTAACAACACCCATACCATCAATAATTTTACCAAAAACGGTGTGTTTCCCATTCAGATGTTTACAATTATTTGGATTAAGAACGATAAAGAACTGAGATCCATTTGTGTTTGGTCCTGAATTCGCCATGCTCATATGACCAAGTTCGTGTTTTTGAACAGGATTATCAACTTCATCAGCGATATTATATCCTGGTCCACCTTTGCCTGATCCAGTTGGATCTCCACCTTGAACAACAAAATCAGGTATTACTCTATGGAAAGTTACACCATCATAATAGCCAGATTTCGCTAATGTTACGAAATTCTTAACTGTATTTGGTGTATGTTCATCAAAAAATTCTATTGTGAATTTTCCTTTATTAGTTTCAACTAAAGCCTTTGTCATAATAATCTCCTTGTTTCTTTAATTTGCCTTCTCTTAAATATATACTGTTGTATCAACATTGCATCAAGGTCCCTTCACAAGAAAGTTGACCTAAACAACAAGGTTGTTTTTTGATATGCTTACTCTTCTAATAAGGTGGAACAAAAAATCAAATTTCAAAAAGATTCCAGTTACTTCTTAATCTTCTTTACCAATTGAACTACTACTTCAGGTAATTCACTCATATGTTTTACATGATATTGATATACTGGTTCATGTTCTCCAGTTAAACAAGCTTGGATTACACTAGCCCCCGCTTTCAGGGCAAATTCTAAAAATGTAGGGTTATCGTCTATTACTATAGCTGTTTTTGGATTTATCCTAAGATTGTTGAATATTCCTTCATAAAATAACTCACTAAGCTTGTGTATGTTGATTAAATCTGGTCCATAAAATTTCTCAAATAAGTCCTGAACTCTCATCCCTCTCAAATATCCTCTCAGCTCAATTGAGTGTTCAGCAGAAGCTGTGTATAATTTAAATCCTTGATTATGCAGTTTTCTAATACAATCAGTAACTCCTGGGTAAGAAGCTCTTACATTAGGAGTGATCATTTCTACAACTTCTAAATAGATTTTCCCATGCTCTTCATTTGCTGGAAGCTTAACACCTACATGTTCAAACATCGAGGTGATCCATCTCTTGACAAAATCTGTATAATATGTGTGATAGTCTACTAAATCCCCCACTCCAATGATTTCTTGATATTCTTTTACTATTTCATTTATGAATTCAAAGTTAGCTTCTGCCCACATAAATGGTTCCCCCCCGTACTTTGGGGAAAAATAGTCACCTATCATCTTTTGCCATTGCATGCCACGAATTCTATTGTCATTCATAACTCCCCCATCATCGAAAAACAAAGAATAGTCAGAGTATATGGTTTTACTCATTCAACTTCTTCAAATTTACATCCTAAATAAAGTTATACAAGAGTACTTGCTTATTGTCCTCCTTCTAATAAGAT
>JAGLTB010000193.1 GCA_023270155.1 Candidatus Heimdallarchaeota archaeon
AACAGATCAGGATAACTATCCTTTTTTGAAATTCCAATCTCATTATCGCTTTCAAGCCATGCAAGACCACTTGCGTCCTGACCTCTATGAGTCAGCATTTGAAGCAAGATTTTTCCTTGTCTAAGTGTTGTATGACCTTTTAAAGCGAGTATTCCACACATTATTTCACAATCCTAACTTTGTTTTGCTCAATTTTCACTTTAGCTTCTGAAATCATCTTAATTGATTGGGGAAGAAGTTTATGTTCTTCTTTTAGAATCTTTTCCGAAAGGGAGAATTCTGATTCATCCTCTACAATTTCCACTGCTTTTTGTAGAATTATTGGTCCAGCATCTACATGTTCATTCACAAAATGAACTGTACACCCAGAAACTCTTACACCTGAATCGAGAGCTTGCTTCTGTGCGTTCAATCCTGGAAATGAAGGCAGAAGTGAAGGATGAATATTGATTATCTTATTTCTGAATTTATTTATGAAATAAAGAGAAAGAATCCTCATAAACCCCGCTAAAACTATTAAATCAACACTATGATTCTCAATGATATCTCCTAATTCCTTTTCATAGGCTTCTTTTGTTTTGAAATTATTTGCTTCCAAGCTGATAGTTTTTTTATCAAAGGACTTAGCAATTTCAATACCTTTTGCCTTCGAATTATTAGAAACTACTAAAATCACTTCAGCTTGACCTAATTGTTTTTTTTCTTCAGCATTCAATATTGCCTTAAGATTTGATCCTCTTCCAGATATTAGAATTGCAATCTTCATGTTTTCACCTTGAGAAAATAACATTATACTGAGGTATGGAAATATCAGGATTTTCTACTATTTTCCCAATTATCTGGGTTTCATAGAATTTTTTTAGCAATCCGAGAGCTTTTTCTGTTTCTTTCTTAGGGATAACAACAACAAATCCAATTCCCATGTTAAATACTGAATACATCTCCTGATAAGATATGTTCCCAAGCTCTCTAATCTCTTCGAATATTTCATGAGGTTGGGGTACTTGCTTCAGTTCAAAACCATAATTTGTAATTCTGAATAATTTCTTGAGACCACTACCTGTAATATGAGCAAGACCATGAACATCACATTTACACAGAAGTTCTTCTATTGCATCAGTGTATATTCTTGTAGGTATTAGAAGTTCATTTTCAAGAGTCTTCCCCCAGGGTAATTCTTCTGATAATTCATACTTAACTCCTAAAACCTTTCTTGCAATAGTAAAACCATTTGAATGAATACCACTACTAGATATACCTAGAACTATATCTCCAACTTGGATTCTTGACCCATCAATGACTTTGTTTAGTGGTATAATTCCTAATGCTGTTCCGGCTAGATCAAATGCATCACTTCTTTTAGCTAGCATTTCAGGGATTGTTGCTAATTCCCCTCCCAATAGAGGTATCTTAGCTATTTCGCACCCTTTGTAAACACCCTTTATTATTTCCTCAATTATTTCCTCATCTAAATCTGAGACTGCTAAATAATCTACAAATGCTTTTGGTAAAATCCCCATTGAAAGAAGATCATTAACATTCATAGCTACACAATCAATCCCAACAGTGTCATATTTTCTGGCAGATAATGCCACTAGAATTTTAGTCCCCACTCCATCTGAAGCCATAGCTAAACCATAATCCCCTAATTTTATCATATTTGCATAATGATTTTCCTTAGATACGACCTCGCCAAACGAGAAGGTTTTTCTCACATATTCATTGATTTTCTTCAGAATCCTAGCTTCTACTAATAGATCAATACCAGCTTCTGCGTAAGTGGAAGGAATGTTCTTTTCATTTATCATTTTGCTCTGCCTTTTTTACACTTAGAATTCTAAGAGCTAAGTATGCTGCATTTTGACCATTGTCTATACCAACTGTTGCAACTGGCACTCCTTTGGGCATTTGTGCTATAGATAATAATGCATCCAATCCATCAAGAGCAGCTGAAACTGGTACTCCGATGACTGGTTTTTCTGTAAGTGAAGCAACTACTCCAGGCAGAGCAGCAGATAAACCTGCAATACAAATAAAAATCTCTGATACTGAAGATCTTACTTTCTCTACTAATTTATCATGATCTCTATGAGCTGAGAGATATTCAATTGTAAAAGGAGTTTCATGTTCTTGTAGAACTGAAGCAACTTTCTCCACTATTTTTTCATCACTTTTACTTCCAGCAATAATTTCTATCATCTTAACCATCCATTTTTTTCGAAATAGCTCTCTCCCATGTTTTTCTTAATTCATCAATTTCAAAAGAAGCAATTTTTTCGATTTCTATTGAAGGATCCTTTTGAGTTCTTCCTAATACACTATGAAAAACATCATTTTTTTGTAAAATTTGTTCTACTGCTTTAAGATTATTTGGTAAAACTTCAACTAGATATCTAGAAGGTGATTCTGAAAACAAACTTTCTTCTTCTGTTAGCCTCTTTTTGCCTACAAGATTATCCAATGATACTTTTACACCTATATCATTTTCAAATGTCATCTCTGCTAAAGATACAATCAATCCTCCGTTAGAGAGATCATGACAGCTTTCTAGAAATGAAGCATCATTTAATTGTTGGATAGCTTTCATAGATGTTTCTTCTCTTTCCTTATTGTAGTGTGGAATTGATCCTTGTAGGATACCATAATTGTAACGAAGATATTCTGAACCACCCAGATTCCCATCAGTTTCACCTATGATAATTACATAGTTTTCTTGACTTTGGAAATAGTTATTCAGAAGGAGTTTAGGATCTTCAATTAATCCTAGCATTCCAATAGTTGGTGATGGATTTATTCTCTCATCCTTTCCATTGATCTGACTCTCATTGTAAAATGAAACATTTCCACCTATTATAGGTAAATTAAAATCATGAGAAAATTGACCCAGACCTTTCACTGATTCAACAAATTGCCAATAGGATTCCGGTTTTTCTGGATTGCCAAAATTGAGACAGTCTACAAAAGCTAGAGGTTTTGCTCCAACAGAGATGATGTTTCTTAAAGCTTCAGATGCGCTGTTTGCGGTTCCATTATAAGGATCTAAATAAACCATAAAAGAATTGCAATCTAAAGATATGGCAATATATTTTTCATTATCCAACCTAAGAACAGCTGCATCATAACCTGCAGAGAAAACAGTTTGGGTTTGAACATGCTGATCATATTGTTGGTATATCCATGACTTATTTCCGATATTAGGAGAAGAAAACAATTTTAGAATATCTTTTCTTAAATCGGAAGTTAAAGGAAATTTTATATCTAGTTCGTTGGAAGTGTATGCTGGTTTCTTTATTTCCCTTTCTGGTTCAGGAAAACCATCTACAATGAGTTCAACAGGTAGGTCAATAACTTTGTTTCCCTTATAGTAGGCAATGCAATGACTATTATCTGTTACTTCACCTATCACTGCAGGAGTCAAATCAAATTTATTCAGAACTTCTTTTACTTGTTCCAATTTTTGTGGTTTTACAACTGCTAGCATTCTCTCTTGTGATTCAGAGACCAATATTTCCCAGACTTCCATATTTTTCTCTCTTAAAGGAATATCCTCTAACCGAATCAATGCTCCAGTACTCCCTTTGTGAGTCATTTCAGAAACTGCACAGCTTAAACCTCCTCCCCCTAAATCTTGTAAACCATCCAGAAGTTCTTTTTCTACTAGTTCTAAGGTTGCATCAATCAATATCTTTTCCATTAAGGGATCGCCAATTTGAACAGCAGGTCTTTCCTCTTCGCTTTTTTCACTCAAATCTTTTGATGCAAAAGAAACACCATGGATGCCATCTCTCCCAGTTCTAGCACCATATAAAACTAGAAAACAACCTGGCTTAGAAGCACTGCTTCT
>JAGLTB010000194.1 GCA_023270155.1 Candidatus Heimdallarchaeota archaeon
TTTCAAATGGTTTCGCAAATTCAACCTCTCCACCCACTGTGGGTATTCCACAACAATTACCATAAAACGAGATCCCTCTAACAACATTTTCTAGCAAATGCTGAGAGTGCTGAGATTCTAATTCTCCGAACCTTAATGAATCAAGAATTGCAATAGGCTTACACCCTTGAGATAAGATATCCCTAATAATTCCTCCCACACCAGTTGCTGCACCATCATATGGGGATATAGCAGAAGGATGGTTATGACTTTCTAAACCAAGTCCAACTAGCAAATCATCTCCTAAATTTATAAGACCTGCTCCTTCACCAATTCCAAGTTCGACATATGATGCATCGTCTTTGAAAAGATGAAACCATCTCTTTGAGGATTTATAGGAGCAGTGCTCAGACCACATTGCTTCAAAAACGGCTAATTCTCCCTTATTGGGTTCTCTGTCCAATTCTGATCTAATCTTACTTAGTTCTTCTATTGTTAGCATTTCAATTCCCCAATAAGATTTTCAAAGATTATTCTTCCATCTTCAGATCCTAAGTACTGAAAACTTGCGCGTTCTGGATGAGGCATCATCCCCAAAACATTGCCTTTCCTATTAACTATCCCAGCTATATTTACAACAGAACCATTTGGATTTTCTTTAAGAGAGATATCTCCATCTTTTCTACAATACTTAAAAGCAATTTGATTTTTATTTGCGAGTTTTGTTATTTCTTCATCTTTATCATAATATCTTCCCTCAAAATGAGCTATGGGAATTTTCAGAATCCTGTTTTCCATTCCTTTAAGAAGAGGAGAACTAGTTATTCCTGTTTTAATATGAACCCATTTACTGATGAATTTAGTCGATGTATTTGTAGATAATACACCTGGAAGCAGAGATGTTTCACAAAGCATCTGAAAGCCATTACAAATTCCAATAACAAATCTCTCAGAATTTGAATAATCTTGAAGATTTTCTATTATAGGAGTTTGGACAGCTATTATTCCAGGACGAAGATAATCACCGTAGGAGAATCCTCCTGCTAGAATTAGAGCATCCATCTCATCCATTTTTTTAACATCATCTGGATAGATTAGTTCGTTTTTTACGCCTAAACTACCCAATACTCTCTTTATATCCAACTCATTGTTCGTTCCTGGGAATTTGGTTATGCCTATTCGCATATTATTCACCAGAAGAGAAATCGAAGGTATAATTCTCAATAAGAGGATTAGACAGAATTGAATCACTTATTTCTTTTATGATTTCTTGAAGATTCGGTGAGGGTGTAAGAGAAAAGGAGATTTTTGCGCTCTTTCCTATTCTTACTTCTTCAACACCTTGATATCCCTTTCTTTGAAGGGATCTTAGAGTCACTTCTCCTGCAGGATCAAGAACTGATTTCTTCAGTTCAATAGTTATTTCTGCTGTAGATTTGATAGGAATCTCGGGATGTGATTCAATCTCTTCCAACCTTTGGAGTATATCTTTGTAATGTTCAATTACTCCACCTAAATCTTTGCGATATCGATCCTTATCTTTTATTTCTCCTGTTTCTTTTTCCCATAATCTCATAGTGTCTGCAGAAATTTCATCAGCGATTAGTAGTTCTCCACCATCTGTTCTTCCAAATTCGAGTTTGAAATCTACAAGTTTAAGAGAGATTCTCTCAAAAATTACTGAAAGAACTTGGTTGACAGCTCTGGTTGTGGATTCCATCAAAGCGGATTCTTCTTTTGTTACCCAACCTAACTGAATAGCAATTTCTTTAGCAACTAATGGATCATGTAGCACATCATCTTTCAAAAAAAACTCTATGATCGGAGTCTCAAATTCTATTCCTTTATCAACACCATATCTCTTACAAAAACTTCCAGCTGTAACATTTCTACATACTATTTCAACAGGTCTAATCTCAACCTTTCTACATATCATTTCTGTTTCATTCAAATTTGACAAATAATGAGTAGCAAATCCATATCTATTTAGAAGTTCGAACAAAATTGTAGAAGTTCTGCAGTTAATTTTTCCTTTTTCTTTTAAGTCTTCAATTTTTACTCCATCAAAGGCTGAAATTGAATCCCTAAAAGTTATCCTCACTTTGTTATCCTCTAACAGAGTCACATCTTTTGCTTTACCAGAATACACAACCAACACTAGCACCTTTTACAGCAATTTGCAAACTGTAAGCGTCCCTTTTCTGCGTGTGATTTAAACTATCTTTAATAAATCTTACTACTTCCGATTGTATAGTATCCATAGATTAGCAGATAGAATTGTTTTACATAGGGATTAAGTGATTTTAAGAAACAAAAGCAAATTTGCAGTATAATGTAAAGATTGTGTAATTCATTTTTCATTTGTCTTACAGTAACAACCAAAAAAATTAAACTATGTAACAAAAATGCATCATTAATGAGTTCAGCTGAGAGCTATAATGATGCACAAGAAAAACTAATGACTCTAAATCTCCTTAAGATGGGTTTTAAAAATTTTGAGACATTAGAATCAATGAAGAATCACTTATCGGAAAGAGGGGTTGAGATTTCGATAGCAAATTTATCTCGATATATTAATGGTAAAGCGTTACCAAAATCTAAGCTAAAGAATAAACTCTTAGAGGTTTTAGTGGATAATGAAGAACTAGGTTTAACCGTAGAACAATTAATCAACAGTCATATAGATGTATGGACAGATGATGCAGGAGATATTGGTGTAAACAACACTTACTTACTGAATGATTCCAAAACACTCAAAGCTATTTTGTTCCTTGCTATCCAAAATGGCATTATTCCTAAAGATGTAGATAAAGTGATAACAGCAGAAGTTGATGGGATACCAATAGCAATGTCTGTCGCACATCTTTTGAATATAGATTGTGTTTATGCTAGGAGAAAGAAACCTCTTGGAACATCAGGTTTTATTTCAGAAGACATTCAATCTACTGGGTCAGGAAGAATTGAAACTATCTTCTTCCCTGAGAAATTTATACGAAATAAAGAAAGAGTTCTGATTGTTGATGACGTCATCAGAACAGGTACTACACAGAAAGCTTTGGTCAATTTAGTAAGAAAATCTGGTGGAATCCCAACAAAGGTTATTATATTAACAGGAATAGGCTCTCATTGGGAAAGGATAACTGAATTAAATACAATACCTTTCAAGGTCTTAAAAACACTACATGAGAAAAAATAGAGAAGAAATCGCATGATAAAAGATATACTTGATAGTTATGATCTAGAAGAGGTATCAATAGGAGTATTAGCATCTCATTCTGCTTTAGATGTACTAGATGGAGCTAAACGAACTGGATTCAAGACTATAGCGATTTGTGAAAAGGGAAGAGAAGAGCCTTATAATCGTTTTTCGAGAATGATAGATGATTTAATAGTTTTAGATAAATATTCGGATATCTTTTCTATACAAGAGGAATTGAAAGAAAAAAATTGTATCTTTGTTCCTAATAGATCATTTGTTGTATACTGTGGTTTTAATCGTATTGAGAAGGATTTTCACATTCCATTGTTTGGAAGTAGAACATTGTTAAAAGTTGAAGAAAGAACAGGTTCTCACACTTACTACAAAATACTAGATAAAGCTAAAATTAGATATCCAAGAGTATTTGATTCACCAGATGAAATTGATTGTCCAGTCATTTGCAAAATTCCTCATGCTGTTCAGAAAGTAGAAAGAGGATTCTTCCTAGCAAAAGATAAAGAAGATTTTCATCTTGAATTTGAAAAGAGAGTAGAGAGAGGAGTTATCAATGAAGAGGATTTACATGAAGCTTCTATAGAAGAATTCGTTTCTGGTGTGTCATTCAACTTCAATCTTTTCTACTCTCCTTTGCATAATAGAGTTGAACTTTTGGGGATAGATCGTAGGTTTGTAACAGACTTAGATGGTATTACTAGGATTCCTGCTAATCAACAACTTAAACTTGAATTAGAAGAGGAGATGAAAGAGATAGGAAATTATGCTGTAACACTTAGAGAATCAATGCTAAGACATGTTTATCCAATGGGTGACAGATTTATTGAAGCTACAAAACATCTTTATTCTCCAGGAATTATAGGACCATTTGCATTACAAACAATGATAACTAAGAATTATGAATTCATTGTTTTTGATGTCTCAATGAGAATGGGAGGAGGAACTAATAGCTTTATGGGAATTGGAAGCCAGTATTCAGCAGTATATTGGGGAGAACCAGTATCTGCAGGGAAGAGAGTAGGAATGGAAATAAAATTCGCAATAGAGCAGAAAAGATTGCAGTACATTGTAACATAGAAATACCACCTGCACTTATGATAAAACAGTATCAGAATGACTTAAACATAAGATATATTCATTTTTCATTTACTTCCTAACCTAAAGAAATAAAAAACAGTCATTGAGGCGTTGTCTTGAAGTACATTGATAATTTCCACGGTGGGTAGCCACTCAGCATTGCAGATTCTTTATGGAGCTAAACAGGAAGGGCTTAGAACCAAAGTTTACTGCTTAAAAGGAAATGAATCGCTCTACGAGAGATTTCCGGTAACAAAAAATATCGTGAGTATTGATTCATATGACGATTTGTTGGAAATAAAACCTGATTCTGGTGAGATTTTTATACCTCATGGAACTATAATCGCAACTTTAGATGAGAAGGCATTAGAGATTCCTATTCCTTTTTTTGGAAATAGAGAAGGGATGTTATGGGAGATGAAACGAGAGAAGAATCTTCATCTATTACAAGAATCAGCTATAAGAACACCGAAATCAATAAATGCAGAAAACATAGACCAACCTTCCATAGTTAAATTTCCAGGAGCAAAAGGTGGAGAGGGTTATTTTCTTTGTTCTACAACTATGGAGTTTGAGAGTAAAATTTCAGACTTACTGGAAGAAGAAAAGATATCGAAAAAGGATGCTCAAGAAGTTCAGATTCAGGAATATATAGTTGGAGTTACCATGTATCCTCATTATTTCTATTCCATAATTTATGATCGCGTAGAAATGTTAGGAATAGACAGGAGATATGAAACAAACGTTGATGCGCTTGGTAGAATTTCACAAGAACAGATGAAAATAGCACCGTCATACAAAGTTGTGGGAAATCAACCTTTAATCATCAGAGAATCTCTCTTACCTGATATTCTTGACTATGGAGATAGACTGTCTGAAACATCTAAAAGATTGTTCCCCCCAGGATTAATAGGTCCTTTCTGCATTGAATTAGCTTTAACCACAGAGGAATTAGTAGCTTTTGAATTCACCAGCAGAATTGTAGCAGGAACTAGTTTGTATGTAGCAGGTTCACCCTACTCGAAAATTCTCTTTAATGAAGAGATGAGCATGTCAAGACGAATTGCGAGAGAGATAAAATTGGCAATGGGCCAGAGAAGGTTAGAAGAGTTGTTGAGCTAGCAAGAAGTGATAAAATGGATAAGATAGGAATCTTTGATTTTGGTGGTCAATATTGCCATCTTATTGCAAGGAGAATTCGTGATCTTGGTGTCTATGCTGATATAATTTATGAACCAAGTGATGAATACAAAGGTTTTATCCTATCAGGAGGGCCAGGAGATGTATACGCTGACCAAGCACCAAAGCTTTCAGAAGATTTCTTTATAGATGTCAGAGTTCCAGTATTAGGGATATGTTATGGTCATCAAATGATTGCACAAGCTCTTGGAGGGAAAGTTGAGAAAGGAGAAGAGAGAGAATATGGGAAAAAGATTGCTCAGCTAGAAACAAATTCACCGCTTTTTGCCAATTTAGACAAAAGAGAGCAAGTATGGATGTCTCATTTTGATCAAGTAATCAAACTTCCAGATAATTACAGAATAATTGGTAAAACAGATATCTGCCCAACAGCTGCTTATCAGAATTTGGAAGAAAATGTCTTTGGTGTTCAATTCCATCCTGAAGTAATACACACTCCTAGTGGAGACAAAATCCTAGATAATTTCATTAAGATAACTGGATGCAAAAAAGAATGGAAACTAGAGGGATGGGTAGAAACGAAAATAAATCAGCTTCAAAGTGAAATTAAAGATAAAAGAGTAATCATGGGTGTAAGTGGAGGAGTAGATAGCACTGTCGCAGCTGTTCTTCTGTCAAAAGCTGGTATTAATGCTCATTTTATCTATGTAGATACAGGTTTAATGAGGTTGAGGGAAACTGAAGAAGTGTCCAATATTTTCAGAGATTTAGCTGTAGAAGATTTCCATGTAGTAGAGGCAGAGTCTGAATTCTTAGATGATTTAATCGGAATTATTAATCCTGAAGAAAAAAGGAAAATCATTGGAAGAAAGTTTATAGAAATTTTTGAGAGAGAAGCAAAGAAAATAGGTAATTTTGAATATTTAGGGCAAGGTACAATTTATCCAGATAGAATTGAGAGTGCTCAACCTAGTAAACATGCTAGCATTATAAAAACACACCATAATGTGGGGGGATTACCTGAAAAAATGTCGCTTGATTTGGTTGAGCCGTTAAATGAGCTTTACAAAGATGAAGTTAGAAGAATAGGTAAAATGTTGGGATTACCTGAAAAATTCATCAACAGACATCCCTTCCCAGGTCCAGCATTTGCGATCAGAATACTCGGTGAAGTAACTAAAGAGAGAGTAAAAATTCTTCGTAACGCAGATACAATTGTTACTAAAGTAATTGAAGCAAGTGGTCTTTACAAAGAACTTTGGCAAGTTTTTCCAGCATTGATTACAGCGAAATCAGTAGGAGTAATGGGAGATAAACGCACTTATGAGTATATGATTACAATCAGAGCAGTTGAATCAATTGATGCAATGACTGCAGATTGGAGTAAACTTCCTTACGATGTCTTAGAAGAAATTTCAAATCAAATTATAAACAAAGTAAGTGGAGTAAATAGGGTTCTTTATGACATCACAAGTAAGCCACCTGGAACCATAGAATATGAATAAAAGAAGAGGACGAATCATGGGTCAAAATAAAACTAAATTAGTTGAATTATTAGTTGAAAATAATATTCTCAAATTTGGGGAGTTTTCTTTAAAATCAGGAAAAAAATCATGGTTTTATTTAGATTTAAGGCTGACTAGCTCATTCCCAGATACTTTTGATTATGTTATCAAATGCTATCTGCAGATTCTAAGCAATATAGAAAAAGTAGATGCTTTAGCAGGAGTAGCAGTTGCGGGAGTTCCTTTTTCATCAGTTTTGGGATATGTTAGGAAGGTACCTTCAATTATTGTAAGACCACAACCAAAAGAACATGGTTTGAAGAAATTAGTGGAAGGAGATATACCTAAGGACTCCGAGGTAGTTCTTGTTGATGATTTGATAACAACTGGTTCAAGTAAAATTCCTGGTATTTTAGCGCTAAAAGAACAAGGTTTCAAAATTAGGAACATGATTGTTTTAATTGATCGAAGTCAAGCACAATTGACTGAACTAAAAGAGCTAGGTGTAGAACTGCACTCATTCATTAAAATAGAGGAAATCTTTGAAGAATGTTTACATATAGAATCAGATGAAATAACTGAAGAGATAAAAGAACTAATTAAACAGAACCTGTAGATTTACTCTCTTTTATAGCTTTAACTTCTTTTAGTTGATTGTTCAATTTGTCTTGAAATTCCTTTGCTCTAGCCTCAGGAAAATCGGAATAAATAATCGATCTTCCTACATTTACTAATGTCTTTTCACCAAAGTGGTAAAGAATCTTCTTTGCGTCGCCACCTTGAGCTCCAATACCGGGAACTAAAACATATGCTTCATGTTCTAAGATATTTCTAATTTCCGACACATCTTTTGAAACAATATTATCAGTTGCACCGATAACTACTGCATCTGATTTTGCTTCACTGCAAAGCGATGCTATGTGGTGGAATAGAGGTTTTTCATTGTACACTGCTGTCTTTTGAAAAATGGCTTCAGGATTGGACATAATTGTCAAGACAATAATCCCTAATCCCTTACTGTGCGCTGCTTTTGTTGCTTCTAATACATTACCACTAAAAGGATTATACGTAAAAGCATCAAAGCCTTCTTCTTTAAACCAAAAAACTGCGGAAGCATTAGATGAACCTATGTCCCCTAGTTTATGATCTACGATTGAAAGCATGTTATTTTGATGCACAAGTATGTTCAATTGTCTGATTTCATCAATTGTTAATCCAATCAGATACTGTCTATTCATTTTAATAGCGGAAGCATAAGGAGCTACATAAAGAATAATTCTCCTCATAAACTCCAATCTATCATCACTTGACATAACGTTCTTGCTTCGTTGAGCCGGTAATGCAGGATCTAACCCTACACATAGAAGAGTTTCCTTCTCTTTTGCTATCTTACCTAAGTTCTCAAGAAAGGGATTTGGTAATGAAGCCATTAGGTGGTGATTCTTATAGGGTTATTTAATCATTTTTTTAGGTATTAGGGATTAATTAGAAAGCATTAAGAAACGAGGATAATCTCACCTGATTTAATCACATATTTTATTTGCCCATTAAGCATTCTCCCTTCAAAAGGAGACCACTGTGATTTAGATTTAATCCAGTTTTTATCCACTTCAAAGGGAGTTGATAAATCCACAATCATGCAGTTTTCAGTAACATCGTTTTGTTCAATCTTGAGCAGTTTTGATGGAAAGACATGAAAAGCTTCTATTGCTCTTTCCCATTCTATTTCATTAGCTTGCACAAGTGTTATTAGAGAGGGGATTAATTCTTGAACGCCTGGCATTCCACTGGGATTGGATTTTTCTTTCTCTTCTATTGTATGCGGAGAATGATCAGAACTTATCATATCAATAACTCCTTTAGATAATGCTTCGATTAACTGATTCCTATCATTTGTTGATCTAAGTGGAGGATTAACCTTCATAAACGAAGGAGATAAATCAGAAGTCTGATCAAAAAATAGATATCTTGGACAGGTATCAGTAGATAAGTTATCCAATGTAGCTATTTCAAGTAATTTGAGAGATAAAGCACTGCTTACATGAGTTATATGGAATCTCAGAGAAGGATAATCATGAGCCCATCTTAGAATGGATTGAATTGCAACAGCTTCTGCTTCAGGAGGACGTTGTTTTGCATGCTCTTTCTCATCAGCTTTTGATTTTAGTATGAGAGAGTCTTCTGCATGGAAGATAATAGGTTTGGAACTCTCTATCTGCTCAAGTTGGTTGAGAGCTCCTTCAACATTCTCCTCTTTAACTGCAAGATCCCCAAATGATTCTGACAAAAAGACTTTGTAAGCATCACAGTGCTCATCTATTTGCTTGAGATTTTGATAGTTCCCATCTGTAATAGCTGCTGCAATTAATATATCGACATAATCATATCTTTCCCCTGTTTTCTTCTTAAATAGAATTTGATCAACAGAGTCAGTTACGGGATTTGTATTGGGCATATCCAAAACTGCAGATATCCCACCATGAAGAGCAGCTTCTACACCTGTTTTCATATCTTCTTTGTGGGTATAGCCAGGTTCTCGAAAATGTACATGTATATCAACTCCAATAGGAAGACAAACAAAATTTGAACCATCTATTTCTTTTTTACTGATACCAGTTGTATTTTCGTTGATACTAAAGTTCAAATCACTTGTGATAAAATCCTTTCTTTCTTGATTCCAGGTTTTTAGATTTGTGAATTCTACCATAATCTATATCCTCTGTTTCTCTCCAGTTTCAATTCTTCTATAATTTCCAAAATCTTCTATTTGTTCTATTTGTTTTACATTAAAGATTGGACCATCAACACATATTCTCCAACCTGTTGGATCAACTGCACAATAACTGCACAGACCAAAACCACACCTCATATATCTATCTGCAAAGCTCATTTGCATATCGATGACTTTCTCATATTTCTTCCCTATATCAAAAATAACTTTCATCATCCTTTCAGGACCTGCAACATAGATTACAGAGGGTGTTTCAGATTTTTGCAGAAAATCTTCCAAAGCCACTGTAGGAAATCCTTTGTAACCATAAGAACCATCATCTGTGCAGACATGAAAATTCAGTTTCTTATGATCATGTAGAGTTTGAAACCAATCCAAATACATTAACCTATTTTTGCTCCTTGCTCCCTCAAAGATGTGGATTTTTTCTTTTTCTTCTCGTTGCATTAGAGTTGTTGTTAGGAGTTTCAATGGAGTCATTCCAAATCCTCCTCCTATAATCAGATGATTCACTTTACTTGGGGGTTGGAAAGGTTTTCCATAAAAACCTCTAATTCCTACTAAATCTCCTTCATTTTTGTTTATCATAGCTTCTGTTCCTTCTCCCATCTTTGATACTCCTATCTCGAGAACATTATTTTCAAAACCTGCTATACCTATTGGATATTCATCAACACCTGGAACCCATAACATGATGAATTGACCAGGTTTAGCTCCCTTTACCTTTACTGGAACATCAATTAGAAAACCAAATGTATCCTCACATTCTTCCCATTTTTGAATTATTCTTCCCATAATTGGTTTCGTATTGGGTAATGTCTGTTTTGTCATTTGTGAGCACCTCCAATTAGTTCCGAAATTTTTTCTATACTATGTTCCTTCATATATTTCTTAACTCTCATCTGAAAGAACCTAATCATATTTTCTGGATATGCAACACCTAAGGCAGTTCCAATTTGTACTGCTTTTGCTCCAGCAAGTAGATATTCGATAATATCCTCTCCCCTTGAGATTCCTCCTACTCCAACAATGGGAACCTTTTCACCAAAATTCTCATATAAATCATAAACATAACGAACACCTATCGGTTTGATTGCTGCACCAGATAAACCTCCTCTCTTGTATCCTAAGATAGGTAATTGTGTTTCGATATCTATTACCATAGCTTTCAATGTATTTATTGCAACTAAAGCATCACAGCCCCCTTTAACTGCAGCATCTGCAACATCAATTATATTATTCACATTGGGAGTGAGTTTAACCCAAACTGGAGTAATGGTTGTGCTCTTTATTTTCCTAACAATGGTTGATACTGATTCGGGATCAGTACCGATTTGCATACCACCCTTTTCTATATTGGGACAGCTTAAGTTTAATTCAAAAGCTAAAATTTGAAGATCTTTTAGTCCTTCTAGTACTTCTACGAATTCTCTTTCGTTTTCCCCGAATATTGAAACTATTGTAGGAATCTTCTTTTCGATTAGTTTTTCTATGTCCTCTCTAAACACTTTATAGCCAGGATTAGCTAATCCAACAGAATTAATAACACTCTTGATTTCCTGCAAAGCAAAAATACTTGGGTTTGGATTACCTTTCCGTGCTCTGGGACCAATACTTTTTGTGACAACAGCTCCCATTCCAGCTTCATATATTCTTTGAAGGGTAGAATAAGATGTCCCAAGAATACCTGATGAGAGAATGAGAGGATTACGAAGTTTTATACTACCTACTGTAGTTTCTAATTCCATAGGAGAAGAAATTATACAAACTTGAAAAGTTTTACTAATTAATAGAGCTAAATTAAAAAGAATTTTTAATAAGAAACAGATTTGTTGTATGAAAATGCTTTACCTATAGTAAATTTGATAAAGACAAAAAATACATTTTGGAAAAGTACGGTCTACTAGAATCTACATTTGGTGAACTGAGTTTGGTAAAAATTGCTATTATATCTGACATTCACTCAAACATCTTTGCACTAGAAGCTGTTCTCAAAGATATTAAAAAGAAAAAAAATATCAAAGAGATTATTTGTTTAGGTGATGTTGTAGGATATTATTCTTATCCAAACGAATGTATTGAATTAGTGAGAGATAACTGTTCAATCTCGATGATTGGGAATCATGATGCTGGAGTTATTGGTCAAGAGTCAGCTTTCTTTTTTAATCCTACAGCTTACGAAATGGTAGTATGGACTAAAGAGAACATAAAACAAAATAACTATGACTGGTTGACTTCGTTACCTAGAAGAAAAACAATCGAAAGGGGTGGAAAATCTATCTTTCTTGTTCATGGATCTCCTTTACGAACGTTCGATTATTTTGATGCATTTTCAGAGGATTCATGGAATTCCATGTTGGAGAATGCCTTCGAAACAACAAAAACAGATATTCTGATGGTTGGGCATACACATATTCCTTTAAAACTTAAATTCGAGAAGAAGTACTTTTTGAATCCTGGTTCCGTTGGTCAACCAAGAAATGGTGTTCCAGGAGCATATTATGCAATCCTAAATACAAATCCAATATCAATTTCGTTGGAACATCTAAAATACGATTATTCACCACTGCAAAACAGAATGAAAGAATTCGGTTTACCTGATTCACTAAGCGAAAGATTGAATCACGGAAACTAAAGTGAACTTCAGCTGTAATCGTATGAAAAACCGTTTTCTTCTTCTATCTCTTTAAGTTCTTCTTCGAGTTTATCATTATATAAATCGTATAATATGACAAGAGCTACTCCTTTATGAACCCCAGCTTTAACAGAGAGCTTCTTATAACTAATTCCTGGATCTTCAGTAAGGATCTTATCTCTAATAAAACTCTTAATATTCTGATAATTTGGAATGGTTCTAATACCATCAACTAATTCGCTTAATCTGCCATCAAACCCTGCGAAATTAACGTCAACCTTCTTTTGTTTTTTAATCTTTTCAAGAAGTTTTTCGTTAAGCTCCTTCTCTTTTTTCTTATCTTCTTTGATTTTCTTTTGACTGCTGTCCAAATAATCAAACATCGTACTCATGAATTTACCCCAATCTCGACTGACCTTTTCACATGCTAGGGAAAATGAAATTTAAAGGTTTTGTATTCACTTAATTCAAATAAAAATTTGTTGTAATAAAGGAAACTTTTCTTTGTAGTAAAAATTGTTTGCTTAAGTTAAATTTCCTTTCGTTTACATGAA